>NZ_CAXRDQ010000072.1:0-49061 GCF_964229365.1 Abyssibacter sp.
GGTCGCGACTGGGAGCGCTACGCATGGATCAAGGCCCGCCCGGTGGCCGGGGATGTCCGTGCCGGCGAGCAGTTGTTGGCGATATTGCGCCCCTTCGTCTACCGCCGTTATCTCGACTACACCGCACTTGATGGCCTGCGCGAGATGAAGGCGCTGATCACCGCCGAGGTGCAGAAGCGCGAGCTCGCCGACCACCTCAAGCTCGGTCCGGGTGGCATTCGCGAGGTGGAGTTCCTGGTGCAGGCATTGCAACTGATCCGAGGCGGTCGCGAGCCGGCCCTGCGCCAGCGTGCATTGCTGCCGACGCTGCAGGCTCTGGCGGAAGCCGGGCATCTGCCGGAGGCCACGGCAGAACGCCTGGCGACGGCCTACCGATTCCTGAGGCGACTGGAGAACCGGGTGCAGATGCTCGCCGACCAGCAGGTGCATGAGTTGCCCAGTGACCCCGAGGCGCTGCTGCGCATCGCGCTGGGTCTTGGCTACGTGGATGCCGGGGGCCTTCGTGCGGCGCTCGAGGCCGACCGCGCTGTGGTATCGGAGGAGTTCGACCGACTGCTCGAGGCTCGCCGCCAGCGCCAGGCTCCCAGCGCGCTCAGCCAGTACTGGCGAGCGTTGCCCGACGCTGGCGAGCGCGAGGTCCTGTCCGAGGCGGGCAGCCTCCGATTCGGAAACGGCGGCCGCGGCCAGCATGGGCATCGCGGTCGCCATGGCTGCGGTGGCCGCGATGGCGGAAACCAGCAGACGATTCGGTCGTGAATGCATTGTGCTCTCCAAAAGTGGGTTGGCGTGGCGTTGGTCGCGGATCAGAACGCGTAGCTGATCGACACGCCGAGGAAGTCGCGGTCGGCCGAGTCATTGGCGCGTGTGGCGAAGCTGGCCGATTGGGTTGAATTGCCAGGGACGCCAGGCGTGCTGGGCGGAACCGGGTCGGTGCCCGAGTAGACCTCGCCACCGGTGAACACCGTGTAGGCGATATCCGCCTGCCAGCGCTGCAGGTAGCTGAACTGGACGCCTGCGCTGATGATCTTGTTGTCTTCGGTGAAGGTTGAGCTAACGCCGTTGACGTCATGGAAGAACACCAGCCGTGGCGAAATATTCACCGAGGCGAAGACGTTGGAGTAATCGAGACGCGTCACCAGGCGGTAGCCCCAGGATGATTTGGTGGCGAACCCTCCGCCAATCGCTTCCTGGCAGGATCCGTTCGACACGGCGGCTAGCACCTGAGCCTGTGTCGCAGCGCCGAGCGATTCGGCGGTTCTGCAGCTTGGCAGTGCGGCGCCAGGGCCGTTGAAGATGGTGTCTGACAGATCCTGATGGGTGTAGCCGATTTCGCCCAGCATCACCCATTGCCCCGCGCCGAAGCTCGGGCCAAACGCCTTGGTGACGGTGGCCTGAACCTGCGCCGTATCGATTTCCTCGTAGCCCTGAATGGTCTCGCCCGCGGCAAAGGCGCCGAGCGTCGTGCCGGGCACGCCCAGCGACGCCATGATGATTTCGGCGCCGCTGATCTGGACCGGATTGTTCGGGCGGTAGGAGAGTTCACCCTGAATGGCCGTGCCGAACGGGCCGTTGGTGTTCAGGCTGACCCCCCAGAGCGAGATGTCGTCCGGATACTCGATAAAATAACTCGCCCGACATCCCGCCGCGGTGGATGACGTGCAGCGCGGAGCGGCAGCGGGGCCGCCCGGCATGCTGAAGGCGTTGGTGGACTCCCCGCGAACGGCCGATATGATCGGTGTACGAGAGTGATAATTGACGTAGTAGAAACCAAACTCGGTGGAGTTCAGGGACTCCGCGAAGTAGCGGAAAGCCACGCCGGCTTGTGAGGTTTCGTCATCCGGAGCCTTGTTGGAACCTCGGGGCACCCAGACTTGCGCGTCGCCGTTTTCCGGATCGCCTCCGGTCATCGGGTCGGTCCGGGGATCGCCGATCGGCCGGGTGTTGTCGTCGTTACGACGCCCGAAGCTGACTACCACGTTGTCGCCGTCATCTGACGCGATGTCGCTGGTCGAGAAAAAGCTGCCGCGAGGGTCGATCTCCACCTGCTCCCAGTCGAACTGCCAGACCGCTTCCATGCTCAGGTTGTCGGTTAGCGAGGTCTGCACGAACAGCATCGGAATGGGTGTCAGGGCCTCCTTGATTTCGGAGCCGGGCAAACGCAGTTTCGACACATCAATCGGGTTCAGGATGTTGAGGCCGTTGCGAATAAAGGTGCTCTCACCCCAGCTGACCACCTGGTTGCCAAGGTTCATGCTGACGTACTGGCCGCCCAGCGAGAAACTGCCATAGAGGAACGCGTCGAGCAGGTCTACGCTGTTGTCTAGGCGTTCATGTCCGCGCTCGCCCAGTTCGGCGTCACCGCGCTGGCGCGAGACGTTGGCGGCAAGCCGCTCGTCCAGGTCACCCGCATCGGAGGCGTCGGGGTTATAGAACGCGCTGGCGCGGGTGAAGATGCCCCAGTTGCGATTGAACGCGAGATCCAGGTCCACCGTGACCTTCGCGGCGGCGGAGACCACATCGCCCTTCTCATAGCCGTAGTTGCCGTCGTCACCATTGACCGAGCGAGCCGTCCCGCCGTTGGTGATGCCGATCAGAGATTCGTCGGGGTCTTGCATCCGAAACGACACGCCGGCGGACAGTGTCGTGTCGATATTGGCTTCCATGCCACCGATATCCAGCGTTGCTGCGGATACGTGGAACGGAACGGTGGCCGCGCCCAAGGCGGCCAGCCGCAGCAGACTGCGTGAATGCATCGTCATTGAATGTCTCCCTTCTGGGTCGTAAAGGTCAGTTCGCACAAACTGGAGTGGATCGAATCGTCGTCCTCTAACGAGAGGGTTCGGTCCGTTTTTTTAGTGGCCTTGGCCTGGCGAATACGCTGCCCGACGGCTGGCTTGTGTACCCGAAAGTACGTTGATGGTGCCGTTGTAACTACGTTGGGGTGAAGCGGGTGTGAACGGTCTCGGCGCTGATTCGGGAAATTCTCCCGAGACCAAGTGCGCTGGGCGATGGCAAAAGCCGCATATGGCGGGATTCGTCGGCGGTCCCCAAGGTCGCTGGGGCGTTGATCACCCTGGTCTGCATCGTGTCTCCTCCAATGCCTGTTGTTTTCTATGTCGCCGGATTGCTCGCAAGCGGCCCGCTTCTATGGCGAACGCGTCTTGTCTGCATGCGATTCGGTGACTTGTCTGCCGATAATGTACCAAGCGGTTCATTATGGAAAGGGCCGAATCTATGCCAGCGAACCACAGGCGGGCAATCGCAGGAATTTGGGAAAAATTGGCCGAAACCGCCGGGCTTCGGCCGAGGGGCGCGTCAGTCCCAGTGCGTGTCGAGAAAACTCGTGATGCGAGGATCGTCGAGCAAATCCCAATGGCTCATCCGGGCAAAGGTGCGGGTGCCGGATTCGGCCCACCGCATGGCGGGGCGTCCGTCATCGGTCTGGCCCAGGGCACTGCGAACGGGGACCAGGCCGTCGCCGAGCAGATGCGTACGCTGGGCGCCGAGCGTGCCGGCGGCGGCGATCGCCATGATGTGGCTCGGGAGCGGCGTGAGCGATGGCCGATGGTCACTGCGCTCGAACCGATTGCGGCCCTGCCAGTCTTCGTCGAGCGTACTTCCGTGGCGCAGATCGGTGATGCCGGAACTGCGTAACCAGCCGAGGCGGGCGATCGGCGCGGTGTAGGGGCTGAGCCTGCCGAGCGTATCGATCCAGTTGCCGCCGCGTTCCAGTGGTGCGCCGAGATGCGGGGTGCCGAGAAATGCGATGCTGCGGATCCGCTCCGGCCAGCCATGTCCCAGCGCCTCGGCCTGCGCCAGCGCACTGCGGGTCACCAGCCCACCCATGCTGTGCGCAAGAATCCGGATGGAGCGCACGCGGACCGGCCAAGCCTGCACCAGTGCGTCGAGTTGGGCCGACAGGTCACGACCGTTGAGCGAGGTGTGCCGGCCCGTGTTGTACAGCAGGTCCAGTTCGGTGGCCCCTAGCCGCGCGGCCTGGTAGCTGCCGTGGTTGTGGCCGTTGCGCGTCCACTGGCGATCGTTCATGCACAGGCCATGAACGGTAATCACCAGATGGCGCGACGCCTTGGGCACGAGCAATTTGAGCTCGTCGCGCTCCATCTTTAGCGGCAGCCCATGCCGGCGCCATTGCATGGCTAAGGCCAGCGGATTGGCGCTGTCGACGAGATAATCGCCGACCACGCCGTTCAGCGCGGAGACGACCGCCTCACGGCCGGGGCCGGGCGGTGCGACGTCGTCCAGCGAATCCGCCAGCCGGGCGAGCACGCTATCCACCGATTCGCGCGTCATCCCGTTGATGCTGCGAATGGTCGCGTGCACGAAGCCGGCGATGCCACGTGCGTTGCCGGTCGGGGCCTCGCCGATCGGCGGGGAAACCGCAGCGATGTTGCGGTACATGTCTTCGACGATATCGGTGACGCCATCGACGGCATCGCATGCAAGCCGCGCGGCGCCGCGCAATGTCTGGCCGGTTTTCAAGACAAGGCTTCCTTTGGTGTCATCTCAACGGTCGCGTTGCCAGTGCGGCACGCCGAGCAGGATCAGTCGCAGGTGCTGCTCGGCCCGTTTCATCAGCGCGGTTTCGCCCTCCCGGTCACGCGCGCTCACGTCGAGGATGTCGATGGCACTGGCCACCATGGCGTTGAGGATTAGCGACGCGATCATGTGCAGGTCGGTGGTGTTCCACTCCTTGAGGTAAGGCAGCCGCGCGAGATCGACTGCCAGCTCGGTCTGGACCAGGCGAAGCTCGCGGCGGATCGCGTTACGGACCACCGCGCTGCCGCCAAAGCGTTCGCTGGCGATAAACGCGAATCCGGCGCGATGGGCGCGAATATGCCGCACCAGGGATTTCACGACGCTGGCCACCAGGCGGTCGGCGCTGCGCGTGTCCTGGCGCACATCTTCGAGAATCTTGCGCAGGGAACGGAACGCCTCATCCACCAGCGCCAGCCCCAAGGCGTCCATGTCAGGAAAGTGCCGGTAGAAGCCGGTCGGCACGATGCCGACCTCCCGGGTCAGCTCACGCAGCGACAGCCCGTCGAAGCTCTTGTCGCCGTCCAACATCGTCAGGGCGGTGTCGACGAGGATTTGCCGTGTATCGCCACGCCGGGAGAGGCGGCGCGGCTTGCTTGTGCGTGTGCTCATGAAGAATAGTGTACTTGAAACGCAATGGCGTGGTTCATGTCGCCAATGGTGATTTATTGAAAAACACATAACGCCATGATTTATATATATAACAGTCAAATAGTGTGAACAGTTGTTGACATGGATAGGTGGTGCCTTCACGATGTATACGACTGTTCACTTATGAATTCGTTGGAGGCACGCCATGCCGCATCGTGAAACCCGCCGCTCGACCGGCCTGACGACTGCCCTGAGTCGGCGCGTTTTGTCGGCGCTCAGCTATCCGCATCCGGTTGCTTCTTACGCCGAGGTGCTGAACCCGCGGTTGCGCCGGCGTACCTCTAGCGGCCACGTGCCTGCGACGGTCGTGGCCGTGCAGCGGCCCACGGCCGACAGCGTGACCCTGGCCATCCGTCCGTTGTCGCGTTGGCGGGGCTTCAAACCGGGGCAGTTCATCGAGTTGGTGGTTGACGTAGATGGTGTGCGGCGCGTTCGCTGTTTCTCTCCTGCGCAGTCAGTGCATGTGGACGACGGCCTGATCGAACTGACGATCAAGGCGAACGCGGACGGTGAGGTTTCGCGCTACCTATACGATCACGCGCATCAGGGCATGATGCTGGCGGTGTCACCGCCGCAGGGCGCGTTTCATCTGCCCGATCATCGCCCCGAGCGGATCGTGCTGATCAGCGGCGGCAGTGGCATCACTCCGGTGTTGGCGATGCTGCGGACGCTGGTCGACGAGGCGCATGCCGGTCGCATCAGCTTTGTGCATTACGCCCGCCGGCCGAGTGACGTGATTGCTGGAGAGGAACTGCTGGCGATCGCCACCGCCCACGCGAACATCGATGTGCTGATCGTCTACACGGCGGCCGATGCGCGCGACCAAGGCGCTGGGAACGGCCATTGCTCGGCCGCGCAACTGGCTGCCCTGGTACCCGATTTGGCTGCCGCGCAAACGTGGCTTTGTGGTCCGACGGGCCTGATGGAAGCGGTGGGGTCGGTCTTCGAGCAGAACGGTTGGTCCGAGCAGCTGCATCAGGAGCGGTTCGGTCTGGCGGTCAAGCCGGTCGATGTCGCGGCCAGCGGTGATGTGCAGTTCGCTCGCAGCGAGCGTTTCGTGACCAACTCTGGCGCCACGTTGCTGGAGCAGGCCGAAGCCGCCGGACTCCGCCCACAGCATGGGTGCCGCATGGGCATCTGCAGCACCTGCACCTGCCGCAAGACGGCCGGTGTGGTGCGCAATCTTCAAACTGGCGAACTGTCATCCGAATCGGATGAACAGATCCGCATCTGCATCTCCCAACCGGTCGGTTCCGTCACGCTGGAACTCTGAACCGATAGGTCCTGATTAAACCCCCACGTTTGCGTCTCAAGGAGGCACGACATGGCTGAATCCACTGCATCACACGCACCGACGCTCTCGCCTGAACAGCTTGAGGCCTTCGGCCGGGAGCTCGACGCGATCCGCGACCGCGTACTGGCCGACCTGGGCGAGCGCGACGCGACTTACATCCGCAAGATGGTCAAGACGCAGCGCCGGCTGGAGGTTGGTGGCCGCGGGCTGCTGTTCCTGAGTTTCTTCCCGCCCGCCTGGGTGGCGGGTACCGTCGCGCTGTCCATCTCCAAGATTCTCGACAACATGGAGATCGGCCATAACGTCATGCACGGGCAGTACGACTGGATGAACGATCCGGAGCTCTCCGGTGGCCAGTTCGAATGGGACACCGCCTGCCCGGCCGATCAGTGGCGGCATTCGCACAACTACATGCACCACACCTACACCAATGTGCAGGGCGTGGACCGCGATATCGGTTATGGCGTGCTGCGGATGTCCGAAGACAAGGCCTGGCATCCGTACTACCTGCTTAATCCGTTGTGGGCGTTCCTGCTGGCGGTGTTCTTTCAGTACGGCGTGGCCCTGCATGATCTGGAGGTGGAACGCCTGCGTAAGGGCAAGCGCGATCTCGGCGAGGTTAAGCAAATCGCCAAGGGGATCTGGCGCAAGACCAGCCGCCAGACGCTCAAGGACTACATCCTGTTTCCGTTGCTGGCCGGTCCGATGGCGCCATTGGTGTTCGGCGGCAATCTGACCGCGAATCTGGCCCGCAATCTTTGGACCTACATGATCATCTTCTGTGGGCATTTTCCCGATGGCACGCACCAGTTCTCCAAGGACGTGCTGGAGCAGGAGGGCAACGGGCACTGGTACTACCGCCAGCTGTTGGGTTCGGCAAACCTCACCGGTGGGAAGTTGTTTCACGTCATGAGCGGCAACCTGAGCCATCAGATCGAGCACCACCTGTTCCCCACGCTGCCCGCCCATCGCTATGCCGAGATCTCACAAGAGGTTCAGGCAATCTGCGAACGTTATGGCCTGCCCTATAACAAGGGGCCATTGCGCAAGCAGTTCGGCACCGTACTCAAGCGCATTGGCCGGTTGTCATTGCCGAATCGTGTGGCCAACGCACTGCCCGTCGCTGCCTAATTATCCCTGCTAGGCTTGCTGCCGGTGCGGATTCAGAGACATTCCAGATGACAATGAACGATCGCTTTTCGGGCTCCAAGGCTGAGGCGTTGCTCGACGCGCATGTGGCCTGGATCATCGCGCGCCTGGAAGGCGATGCCCTCCAGATCGAGGTCGAGCGCCGTCTCGACTGGGTGCTGGCCGATGCGGCAAAGCTGAAGCTGGAGGATGTGGTCACCGTCACCTCGGTGAAACAGACGGCGATCGGGTACGCCTCCGACATGACCGTTGGTGGTGCGATTCCTGCCCTGGTTGGCGACGTCGCCTTGGCCCTGTACGAGCACCCGATTCAAGAGAAGACGCGCCTGGAGCAATTACTGCCGGACCGTCAGTTCGAGGAATTGCTGGACAAGGTGCTGGAACTCAAGGAGCTGCGAGAGGCGGTGGTACACGAGTCCGTCTCGAATCCGATATTCGCCGATCTGATCACCGAATTGCTGTACTCCGGCGTCCGCGACTATGTCGCCACCAGCACCAAGTTCGCGGGCAAGCTGCCCGGTGCCAAGTCAGCCATGAAATTTGGCAAGGCTTTCGTGGACCGGGCGCGGCCCGAGCTGGGCACGTCGCTCGAGGACGGCATCAAGACCTACGTGAACAAGAACACGCAGACCAGCCTCAACGCCAGCGAGCGCTATCTGCAGGAAGCCTTCGAATCGGAGGAGTTCCGTCAGGTCGTGCTGGATTTCTGGGATACCAACAAGAATGCCACGCTGGCAAGCGTGCGCGACTTTGCCGGCCAGCTCGACATCGAGGAACTCTTCGTCATCGGCTACGAATACTGGCAGCAGCTCCGCAAGATGCCGATCTACAAAGAATTGATCGAGGCCGGGATCGAGGTGTTTTTCGACACCTATCGCAAGACATCGCTCACCGAGCTACTCGATGATATCGGCGTCAGTCGCGACATGATGGTCGCGGATGCCATGCGGTTCCTGCCGAAGATCGTCGCCGGCCTGAAGAAGAAAGGCCTGCTGGAGCAGCAGATTCGGCGGCAGTTAGAGGACTTCTATCGATCCGACGTCGTCGCTGCCACTATCGAATGATGCGAGGCATTCAGCCCGGATGGCGTCGGGCCGCGGTGCGCTTGGCAGAGGCCACCCGGATCTGTTGCTTCATGCTTGGCCAGAACTTCGTGATGCTGACACCGGGCCTCGGCAGGCTGCGCGAGCGAGCATAGCCCTGCTCGGTGAGGGTCAGCAGCCAATCGTCTTCTTCAGCATCGTGCTCAACCGTCAGCTCGCCACCCTCCACCAGGGTCTCAATGGCAGCGGCCAGGTCGTCTTCGCGGACAACAATGCGGGTATTGGTTTCGTCGACGACCGTTCTGGCTAGCAGCCGGCCGGTGGCGGATACGTTCAGATCGCGAAACACGTGCAGAACGGTCTGCTCTGCGACGGCCTCAAATGATTGACCCACCGACAGCCGGCGGTCTTTCGCGGATTCGTTCGTCACCGTGCTGTGCTGGGTCATCGCGTCATCTCTACTTTTTCTTAAGGTCCGTATTTACACAAATTATATGGGAAATGCGGCACACAAAGGCCGTTCGTACTGACCGGTCACCACCCCGCAACGGTCAGTTCATCGGAATCACGTGACGCTGACCGGTGACGGTTGCGAATGTGACGTGTTCGTCCGGCAGCGGGTCGCGGTGCGTGGGGCCTGGATGCGCGAAGACGACCTTGCCGTCATCCCACGGGTCGGTGCCCCAGCCACGTTCCAGAATTTCCACCGTCTCGCCCTGGACCTCGATGTAGGCATAGGAGACGTTATCGGTGTCATCGGATTCGAGCACGTTGTCGAGTTCATCGACCAGGGAACGTACGACGTAGCGGCCGTTGCCGTTGCCATCGAACTCCACGTACATGCCGGGTCGCTGCCAGCGGTAGACGTCGCCCCAGCCCACGGACAGACCAATGGTGCCGGCGGTGGGTGAAAAGCAGTTGTCCAGCGGGCTGTCGCCGCCGGGGGTTTCGTAGCCCTGCTCGAAGCTGTACCAGTTGCCGAACAGCTGATCGGCCGGACAGAAGCCGGATTTTGTGCCCAGTCCGGCGGCCACCAACTGGCCCAGCGATTCGTCCGTGACCTTGTACAGCTCGAACTTCAGGATGAAGTCGTCATGGAAATGCACGTGGATGGGATGGAACGAATAGGTCCCGGCGGGCCGTGTGTCCTCGGTGCCGTCGCTGTAATGAACCACCTGGGTTTTCGGACCGATGATGGTGCGCGACAGTAGCTCGTCCGGATGGATCTCGGCGTCTCCCGCCAGCGTGTCGGCCAGCAACTCGAAACGCATGTCATACAGGCCCTTGCCGAGATTGATCGGGCCGGAGGTGAATCGCAGGCAGCGGACCGCTCCAGCGCCTCCAATCGAGACCGGTGCGGCCTCGTCCACGCTGCAGGAGAAGGGGGCGATGCCGGCCACTTCCAACGGCGGGTTCACCGTATCGGGCGGATACACCCCATTGAGTGGATTGGCCGGCGCGACAAAGCCGAACTCGTAGGGCGGCACGGTGCGCAGGTTTGGTAACAGCGCTTCCACCGTTGCCGGCGCGGGCGGGTTGACCGACAGCTCCGATTCCAGCTTCGCCCGCATCCGAAACGAGGCATGCGTGGCGTTGTCGGGCCGGATCTGCACGGTCCATAGCCCGGCCGCAGGTGCGTCGATCAGGACTTCGGAATTGAACTGGTTGAAATTGTCGTCCTCGCCAGCCACCGCGCCGGCTGGGTCCATCACCCGTATCCCGAAGGCATCGGTCCGCTCGGCTGTGTCCAGCCCGATTCGAAGCCTGGCGCCGCCGGGTGCGACATCCAGGTAGTAGACCGGGCAGGGCGCGTAGGTGTCGCAGAGCGCGGTATCTGGTACTTGGGCATCCAGGGTTTCGCCGTCCCAGAACCAGGCTTCCTCGATATCGAGCACGGCGTCCAGCGGGGCTGGCGGCTGATCGACCGGATCGCCGTCCTCAGCGATGGGCGCGCTGCCGGAACAAGCCGATAGCAGAAGCAACAAGGCCGGGAGGCAACGGTGCCAGTGGTAGGTGCTCCGACGCATACGCATTTCCCGTGAAAGAAAAGTGAAACATCAGAAGCGCAGCAACCCGCGTGCCAGCGCCAGTGCCAGTGCCGCAGGCCGGTGGGCTCGCCCTAAGGGGGTGGATCACCGGGTAGCGCCGGCCGGCGGCGACGCAACGTCGCCTGCTCATAGGCATAGGCCATTTCGAACAGCGTCGCCTCGTCCCATTTGCGGCCGAAAAACTCGATGCCGACGGGAAGCGGGGAGGCGTCGCCGGACAGTCCGGCGGGCACGACAATCGACGGCATCGACGTCGTGCTGCTGAACCCGCAGTTGTCGCCTTGAACCAGCCCGGTGGGTCGTGCCGGCTGCTGAACCGGGGGGTAGATCAAGGCATCTAGCTGCCGCGCATCGAGTTCGGTTTCGACGTACACCCGCATGGCCTCGCGGTTGGCGAGCTGAGTCTGGTAGTTCTCCGATTCCGTATCGCGAAGCAGCAGGCTGGCACCCACCAATGCCTCAATGAACGGATGCACGAGACCGCTGGTGAAGATGTCCTGAGTGCTGTCGCGGGGGGCGTCGAAACTGGCCAGATATTCGTCCATGTGATCGGCGAACTCCTGCACGATCAGCAATGTCGAGATGTTGGTGAAGTCGGGGAGTTCCACGGGGTCGACGATCTCCGCACCCGCGGCGGCGATGTCGGCGATGGCCTGTTCCATGATCGCATTGACATCGGCATTGCTGCCGAATGCGTCGGTCCCGCCGTAGCTGCGCAGCACGCCGATTCGCCTGCCAGCCAGTCCCTGCTCGTTCAGGTGCGCGGTGTAGGTTGCAGGCTGGATGCGTTCCGGGTCCTGCGTCCGGATGTCCGCCGTGTCTACCCCGGCCATGGCGTCGAGCATCAGTGCGGCGTCGCGCACGCTGCGGGTGATCGGCCCGCCGACATCCATGCTGTGCGATAGCGGCACCAGACCGTCCTGCGACACCAGCCCCACCGAGGACCGCACGCCCACAAGCCCGTTATTTGAGGGTGGCAGTCGTATGGACGCGCAGGTGTCGGAGCCGGTGCCCAGCACCGCGAAGTTGGCGGCGATGGCGGCGGCCGTACCCCCGCTGGAGCCACCGGCATCCATGGCCGTGTTGTAGGGCGTGCCGATTCGCTGCGAAACGCTGTTGAAACTTTGTGTCCAATAAGCGTATTCGCTCATCCCGGCCTTGCCGAGGATCAGGGCGCCGGCTTCGCGCAAACGGGCCACGGTGAAGGCGTCATCCGGCGGCTGCGAACCGGCCAGCGCCAGCGACGAGGCAGTGGTGGGAAAATCGAAGGTGTCGTAGAGGTCTTTCAAAAGCACCGGAACGCAATGCAGGGGACCGGCAGGGCCTGACGTATCGAACGTGGCATCCAGGGCCTCGGCTTGCTCTCGCCACAGCGGGTTGAGACTGACGATGCTGCTGATGGGCAGGCCGGTGTCGGTGCTGTTGTCCAGCGCATCTATGCGAGCGAGGTAGAGCTCCGCCAGCGCCACGCAGTTCAGCGTCTGCCCGTCGGCGCCGACCTGTTCGCCGCGAAACGCCGCCTGCACGTCTGCGACGGTGGCCTCAAGCAGGGCGAAGGTCGTGGGCGCTGGCGGGGTGCCGGGTGCACTCGTCGGACTGGATGATTGACCGCAGCCCGCCAGGCAGGCGAACGCCAACGTGGTGAAAGCGGCGCGGCCAAGCGCGAAAGGTCGTACGGTGAACGCTGGGATCATCAGACGAGCATTGGGGGCACGGGTTCAGCCTTCCACGCAAACCCTGTGCCCGTCTGACATTCACTCTGCGGGCCTGTTTCCCCGGGCAGCGGCCACCGCCGCCTTGGCTTCGGATGGCGTCTCGCTGTAGTAGCTCACGCGCACCGGGTAGACCTTGCCGTCCGCGTTCTGCATGTTGCCAATGCCGCGGTATTCCAGCAGTTGTTGCGAGTCGAGGCTGTAGGTCAGGCGCAGCGGGTCGACGAACACGCCGAACACGGAATCCAGGGCGACCTTGAGATCCATGGCCGGCCGGCCCTCAAAGCTGGATTCGCCGGTTTTTTCGGCGCGGAAGGCGTAGGCGCTAAGCCGCCCGGCCGCGATGAACTGGAACTTCAGGCGTTCGCCGGACTGCAGCGTGTCCCAGTGTTCGCGGACGTACTGGTCGAACCCGGAATCGGCGCAGGCCTGCGAGCGCGGCTCCAGCTTCTTGGTGGTCTTGCTGTCCTCGTCGGGCTTTTGCCGGTAGAGGATGATGTTCGGGCCGTCGACATTCTCGATGCCTTCTCGGTAGCCGGTGGTCAGCATCTTGAAGTCGTAGCCGGGCACGCTGGGGTTGTCCCCTGGGATGAACCGCTTTTCGGCGATTTTCTCGCCCGACGCGTCCCAGAAATCCACCTTCCAGGCGGTGACGGTGCCGGCGTTGTCGAGCATCTGGCGGTGGTGCTCGATGTACCGGAATTCGTCCCCTTCCAGTGTGTAGCCGTAGCCGATGAATTCGCGCTCCTCGGCGGCCAGTGCCGGCGAGAGCGCGCACAGAACGAGCAGGCATGCGACCAGTCGCATCATGCAGCCTCGGCGTCTTTGGACAGGTGGACCTGATCCGCAACAGCAGCCACACGTGGCCGAAACAGGTAGTGCCCCACGCCCCATTCCTGCCCGTCGCGGTAGCCGAAGAACTCGGCGACGGCCATGTAGAACATGCGCCAGCGCTGAAACCAGAGCTTGCCGTCGCGGGCATTGCCGTAGGCCTGCTCGAACAGCGGAAGAATCCGTGCGCGCTCGGCGTCCATGCGCTCCAGCCAGTGATTGGAGGTCTTTTCGTAGTGTTGTCCACCCACCCACCAGTGATCGGCGATCTGCATGTGCTCCTGAAAGTGCATGAGCAGGTGCTGCGAGGGCATCACGCCGCCGCTGAAAAAGTAGCGGGTCATCCAGTCGGTCGAACTCCTGTCCTCATAGGGATAGGCCAGATGCGGATGCGCGAAAATGTGCACGAACAGCAGGCCTTCGGGCTTGAGCCAGGTGCTGATCCGGTGCAGGAGTTCCTTGTAATTGCGCATGTGCTCGAACATCTCCACCGACAGGGCGCGATCGAAACCGGCCGCTTCATCGTGATCCGCCGGGTCAAACACGTTGATGTCGCAGGTGATCACGTGAATGTTCGTCAGACCCTTCGAGGCCGCCTGTTGTTCGATGAATTCGCGCTGGCCGTTGGAATTCGAGACCGACACGATCTCCATTGCCGGGTAGTGCTCGGCCAGCCAAAGCGTTAGCGACCCCCAGCCGCAGCCGATATCCAGCACGCGCATGCCGTCCTGCAGCTGGGCGCGCTCGGCGTAGAGCGCCAGCATCGCGTTCTCGGCCTGCTCCAGCGTTTCCGTGCCCGTGGGGTAGTAGCAGCAGCTGTACTTCAGCCGCTCGCCCAGGGAGCGCAGGAAAAACTCCGCCGGCACCTCGTAGTGCTGTGCATTGGCGGCGTCGGTCTGTTCGGCGATGTCGCCTTCGGACCAGTCACGGACCAGCTGGCGAATGGTTTCAGCACGCAGTTCGGGGTTGGATGCGGCTTCATCGTCCAAGCGCTTCTGGATCAGGCGGCGCATGCCGGCGCGGGCGAGGGTATCGGGCACTAGCCCGCGTTCGCAGAGTTCGATGGGTGAGAGCATGGTCTACGCCTTTTTCGGAGGCCAGGGAATGAACGGGCTGGTGGTGCGGACATATTCGTCGTAACCGGCCCGTTTGGATTTACCTTCCGGCGTCTCGACGCCCGGCACGCCGGAGACCCTGAGCAGCAGCCAGGCCATGAGCACCGGGCTGATCAGTGTCAGCCACCACCAGCCGCTGGCGAACGCGAGCGGGACGTAGGCCACCCAGTGCAGGGATTCAAAAAAGTAGTTGGGGTGCCTGGAGTAGTACCAGAGTCCATCGCGGCAAACCTGGCCCCGATTGTCCGGATTGGCCTTGAACCGCATCAGTTGATAGTCGGCCAGCGCTTCGCCGAGCACGGAGACCGCCCAGATCAGCACGCCGGCGACCAGTAGCGGCGCCGCGGCGATGTCCGGACGGAAGGCGACGATGGCGAATGGCAGGCTGAGTATCCAGGCCATCAGGCCCTGGAATAAATAGAACAGCAGCATGTTGCGGTCCTGCTGTTGGCCCCACTTCTCGCGCAAAGCGGTGTAGCGGCTGTCCTCTGGCGTGCCGACATTCCTCAAATAGAGATACCCGCCCAGCCGGGCCGACCAGACGAGCCCAAGCACACCGGCGAGCAGTCGCATGAGCAGGGCGCCGTCGGCCAGCAACGCATAGGTCACGGCGGCGATGCCGAGCGAAAACGACCAGGTGATGTCGACATGGCCGGCGTTGCGTGTGCGTAGCTGAAGCAGCCAGGTCGCGAACAGAATCAGCGAAATGACGGCCAGGCCGAGCAGGTAGGTGGCGGCAAAACTCATGGGGTGTTCGGGTGCCGGTGTGAGCTGTGTCATTCGACCGTTGTTGGCCCCCAGATGCAAGAACCGTTTGCCGCCGTCAGCCGGGCCGGTGAAAAAGCAAACCCCGACGGGCTTTTGGTCCTTCGTCACGGACTGTCACAAGACCGTCAAATACCGCTCTTACTCTCTGCGCCATCACGTTAGGTGCACGAGAGTTCGTGACCTGTATTCACGCATCTTCGGGGGGTGTTCGCGTCGCCGCGTCGCCGGGCCATTAGCGGCCTGGCCGGTACCGGCGGAACCGCGATGGCAACAACGCGTTGTATCGGCAGTGCTGATCAATGCCGCTGCGGCCGAAAGGGATTCCTCGCGACATACACCGTGCCGATGAGCGCCTGAGCGCAATTCGGTGGGCCGCTGAATTGAGAGCGCGGCGCGGATCGCCAAACGGCGAGTCGCACCGTGGGACACATTTTTCGAGTTAAGGGGTTGAGATGAGCCTGCGAAGTCTGAGAGGAATCCTCGCTGTTGCGATGATGACCGGCGCCGGAATCGTCAGTGCTGCCGACGAGTTGGTGCTGTACGCGTTCGAAGACGGCGCAGCAGCAACCGGCCTGGAGGTTGTCGTCGATGGTGAGCAGAGCGAGATTCTCGACTCCAGCGGCTCCGCCAGCTTTGATCTGAGCGCCGGCCGGCACAGCGTCGCCGTGCTGCTGGGCGGTGTCGAAGTCCATCGCTTCAACTTCTCCTCAGCTGCCGGCCAGCTGGTCGACGTCAGCGTGTCGTTGCAGAGCGGCGAAGATCCACAGCAGTTTGTGGAAAGCTACTTCCCGACCGAGACAGCCCGCGATCGTGCAGCGGCTCCGAAGGGCACGCTCACCGGTCGGCTGCGCAACGATGGTCAGGCCTTGTCGGGCGCAACGGTCACGGTCGCCAAGACCGGCGATGCGGCCGAATCCGGCTCCGATGGCAGCTTTAGCTTGGAACTGCCGCGAGGCGTCTACAGCCTCCAGATCGCGCATCCCACATTGGGTGAGCCCAAGACGGAGCAGGTGCGTGTGATCAGCGGGATCACCCTGCAGGGCCGGTACCAGTACGGCACCGCAGGCGCCGCGTCCGATATCGAAGAAGTCGTCGTGCTGGGCACCTTTAACCCGTCAGCTTTTGGTGAGTCGGAGCGCTTTTCGGTCAACGTGATCGAAACCCTGGGAATCGAAGAGATCGCGCGGTTTGGTGACACGGACGTTGCCGCTTCGGTGGTGCGCGTGCCCAGTGTGACCGTGCAAAGCAACCGTTTTGTGTTCATCCGCGGTTTGGGTGGTCGCTACATCACCACCACGCTTAACGGCGCTACGATGCCCTCGACGGATCCGACCAAGCGTGAAGTGCCGCTGGATCTCTTCCCGAGCAATATCGTCAAGCAGCTCGACGTGAAGAAGACCTTCATTGCCAGCATGCCGGGCGAGAGCACGGGTGGGAACCTCGTGATCAATACCCGCACCTTCCCTGATGAAGAGGCCGGCAAGTTTTCAGTCAGTCTGGGCTACACCTCGGGTTTGACTGGTGATGAGGTTGCTTTCGACCCGATCGAAGGCGACTACGACGCCTTTGGTTTCGATGATGGTTCTCGCGACGTGCCGGGTGGCGTGGAAGCGATCGCCTCGCTGTTTGCCTGCGACGAGTGTCAGGACAGCTACAGCGATGGCACCCGTCAAGCGCTTGGTCAGATTGCTGCCGTGCAGTTGATGAATGATCTGGACCTCGGTAGCGCGACGGCTGCCCCGAAGGTTTCCCTGGGTGCCAACTACGGCAATTTGTTCACCGTGGGCGGGAACGAACTGGGCTTCTTTGTTGCCGGCAATTACCGCAATGACTGGGGTCAGAAAACAGAGGGTGTGCGTCGGACCTACACGACGGATGGCGGGGTTTTCGACGACTTCGCCTTCGAGGAAGCCTCGAACACCATCGATACCAGCGGCCTGCTGTCCCTGGGCCTGAACGTGGGCGACAGCAGTTACCAGTCCACGACACTGGTGTCTCGTTCCACCGAAGCCACCACGCGCGTCACCCAGGGTCGTGACGGTGACTCCGGCTCGGAATCCTACCGCTACAACATCGAGTGGGAAGAACGTCAGTTCCTCTCCCAGCAGGTGGCGGGGGAACACGTGCTCGGTTCGGGTGGCCTTGTCGCCAACTGGCAGGTTACCGGGAGCAATGCCCGGCGCTACGCCCCGGATCGTCGTGAGGTTCGTTTCGATCTGGAAGGCAATGACGGCGTCTACGACCTGATCGTGCCGGAACTGGTGCGCCGGTATGACGATCTGTCCGACGACAACCTGGACGCATCGGGCAGCTTCGAGTACCTGTTCGACAATGCGCTGGGCGCTGCCACCGTCGATTTCGGCCTGCAGCTGATTCATCGCGAGCGTGATTCCGATTCGCAGGCCTTCGGCTTCATCGGCAACGAATCGCAATACGACACCAATGCTCCGAACCGTCAGGTCAGCGACGTCATTACGCTGGACAACATCACCGGCGACCAGAGCACGGGGCTGACATTCTCCGATCGCACGCTGCCGAGTGACAGCTACGAAGCGGAGCTCGACCTGAACAGCGTCTACACCTCGTTCTCGCAGCGCTTCGCGAGTGTCTACCAAATCATCGCGGGTGTGCGCTACGAATCCTACGAGCAGGCGACGGATACCTTCTCGATTGCGGGTGATGGTGCGCCGGTCCCGTCGCTGATCGACGATGACGTGTTGTTGCCGTCACTGTCGTTCAACTGGGAGATCACCGACAGCCAGCAGCTTCGTCTTGCAGCGACCCGCACGGTCTCCCGTCCTGACTTCAAGGAAACGTCGAATGCGACGTTCTACGACAACCAGTTCGACTTCCGCGTTCGAGGCAACCCGAACCTGAAGGTCTCGGAAGTCACCAACCTGGATCTGCGGTGGGAGTTGTACTGGTCGGAGAGCGAGAGCGTCAGCGTGGCGTTGTTCCAGAAGACCATTGACGACCCCATCGAGCGCGTCTTGCAACCGGCATCGGGTACTGCAGGCAACTCGCGGACATTCCAGAACGGCGAACAAGCGGACCTTTACGGGATCGAGTTCGACGGGCGTCGCGACTTCGACATCAACGACAGCGGCTCACGCTCTCTCTTCGTCGCCGTAAATGCCAGCTGGATCGATTCGGAGATCGAGTTGGCAGGTGGAGAGTCCAGAAAGCTCCAGGGTCAGCCGGACTACACGGCCAACGTCGTCTTCGGGTTTGACGACTACAGCGGGTCCATCCGCCAGGAGTTCACTGCACTGCTCAACCAGTCCGGTGAAACCATTGTGGACGTGGGTCTGACCGACCTGCCTGACGTGATCGAAGAGCCTCGTCTGGACCTTGATCTGACGTACAAAGCCTATTTATCGGATTCCTTGGTTCTACGAGCCAAGGCAGGAAATCTTCTGGACGAAACTGTCGAGTTCACTCAAGGCGGGCAGGTATTCCAGGAGTACAAGCAGGGCGTGACGCTTGAAGCTGGAATCGACTGGAATTTTTAAACCGAGTGCACGTTTGTCACCTCGTGTGACGCCTCAAGTGACTCAATGAAACTGACGGAGTTTGATATGAAGTTCTCGAAACTATTGCTGGTGAGCACCGTCGCCGCAGCCGCTGTGGGCTTGCACGGTTGCACCGAAGGCGATGAAACCTCGATTGTTGTTGAAGGTGGCGGCGGTACGGTCGTTGATCCCGATACCGGCACATCCAGCTGCCCGGATTTTGCTTCGGCTCGCCAGCAGCAAGACGGTGTGGATGTCTGCCAATT
Source organism: Abyssibacter sp. (assembly GCF_964229365.1). Taxonomy (NCBI): domain Bacteria; kingdom Pseudomonadati; phylum Pseudomonadota; class Gammaproteobacteria; order Chromatiales; family Oceanococcaceae; genus Abyssibacter; species Abyssibacter sp. The sequence goes on from NZ_CAXRDQ010000072.1 coordinate 18,944, forward strand.
GCCGTCCACGATCACCGCTGACACGACGCTCACCGCCGACACGATCTGGCGGATTGACGGTCGTGTGACAGTGGGTAACGGCAATCTGGAAATGTCGACCACCGAGGGCACGCTGGCCAACGGCGCCGCGGTCATCAACGCCACGCTGGAAATCGAAGCGGGTACGCAGATTGTAGCGTCCCCTGGCTTCTCCAACATCGTGATCACCCGCGGCTCCAAGATCGAAGCCAACGGCACGGCCGAGGCCCCGATCATCATGTCCTCCGAAGACGACGGCTTCGACGGCAACCAGGAATGGGGCGGCCTGATCCTGCAGGGTTATGGCAATCACAACACCTGCACCGCGGGTGCCGCATGCAACGTCGATTCCGAAGGCGAATCCGGTTTTGCCGGTGGCTTCACGCCTGATGATGACAGCGGCACGCTGCGCTACCTGATCGTCGCCGAAGGTGGCTTCGAGTTCGCCGTCGGTAACGAGATTAACGGCATCTCCTTCGTGGGCGTCGGTTCTGGCACCACGGTCGAGTACATCCAGGTCCACGGCAACTTCGATGACGGCGTCGAGTTCTACGGGGGTTCCGTGAACGCCAAGTACGTCGTGCTGACGGCCAACGGCGACGAGTCGCTGGACTGGGACGAAGGCTATGTTGGCAACATTCAGTACCTGCTGGCTGTGCAGGCCGCTGATGAAGGCGACTACTGCATCGAAGCCGATACCGAGGGCGCGGCCTCACCGCTGTCGATCCCGACCATCGTCAACGCTACGTTCGTCTGTGACGGTGACCCGGAAGACGCTGGTTTCCGCCTGAAGGCAGGCACGGGTGGCTTCTTCCACCACACCATCATCGATGTCGACGCCACTGCCGGCACCCCCGACGTGTGCGTGGAAGTGGAAGGCATGGCTGCTCAGCAGAACGCCACGGCCAACCCGCCTGCGCTGGATATCAACCAGTTCATCTGTGATGCCGCGACGTTCGAGACCGATGCGACCAACCAGACGAACAACATCCAGACGGCTCCGGTGAGCACGATGGATCCGGCGCTGAACGCCATGTACGCCGCGACGCTGGCTGCTGCCAACGGCATTACGCCGACGGACTTTGCCGCCTTCAACGCGAGCAACAGCAACAGCACCGCCATTCCGGCCTTCCTCGACCAGACCGATTACATCGGCGCGGTTGACCCGGATGCCACCGAAGCCTGGTGGGCTGGCTGGACGCTGGACGGCACGCTCTAAGTACGCCGGTCAGTCATCTGATCAGGGTGAGGGGAAGCGGCGTAGCTGAACGGCCGCTTCTCCTCACTTCTTTCGTTGTAAGTGATCCACTGGAAGATGGGTAAAAACGGTTGCGTGTGGGGTCAACTGATCCTGTTCCAGGTGCAATCGCCGCCCATTATTTTTTGCAGAACTTTCACTCGCCGGGTGTCAGGCTCCTTCGCTGTAATTTTCTACAACCCAGCCAAGTGCCGGTGTTGGAAAATTCAGAGGGGCGAGCGTGTGACAGAACACGTACCCGGGAGACTTGCGTAAGCGGTGACTTCCTGCCGCGTGCGTTGAACCGACTAACTATTGAGGAAGCAGTGATGAAGGATTCCTCCGGGATCGCCTGGTGGCGATCGGCCGTTGTGGCACTGGGATGCGTGACTGCACTGGGTGTGTCTGCGCAGTCGCTGGACAGCGTCGTCAAAGAAGGCAAGGCCAAGGCAGAAGAAGGCCGAAAATCGCAGGAGAAGATCGACGGCATCGTCGAGGCCAAGCAGGAAAAGCTCATCACCTACCGGGCGCTGCGCAAGCAGATTGAAGGCCTGGAGCAGTACAACAAGCAGTTGTCGACCCAGATCGAGACGCAGGAAGCGCTGATCACGCGCTTCGATTCCTCGATTGACCAGGTCGCCCAGATCGAGCGACAGATGCTGCCGCTGATCACCCGAATGACTGACGCGCTGACCGATTTCGTGGAGATCGATCTGCCGTTTCATGAAACTGAACGGCTGGAACGCATTTCCTTCGTGCAGGACAGCGTGGGCAAGCCCGATCTGAACGTGGCGGAAAAATTCCGTCAGGTCCTCGAGGCTTACCAGATCGAGAATGACTACGGCCGCAAGATCGACACCTACCAGGACATCGTCGAGATCGATGGCGAGGAGAAGGAGGTCGATGTCTTGCGTGTCGGCCGCGTGGCACTGGTCGCCCAGACCCGTGATGCCACCACCACCGTGGTCTGGAATCACAGCGACAAGACTTGGCAAAAGCTGGATGCCGGCACCTACCGGAACAGCGTTCGCGAAGGCATCAAGATGTCCAAGAAGCAGGCGTCCATCGATCTGGTGACGCTGCCCATTCCCGCCCCTGTCGCAGCGGAGACGGAATAATGGCTGAGTGCAACATGAAGCGTTGGATCTCTGTCGTCGCGGTGGCCTTGATGGCCGCCGGCCCACTCTCCCAGGCCACGGCGCAGGACGACGACCTGTCGATGCGCGAGCTGCTGCAGGAGGTGAAGGAAGGCCGGTCGAAGGCGCGTGCTGAGAATCGCGAGCGCGAGCAGGCATTCCTGGCGGACAAGGCGGAGCAGGATCGCCTGATCCGTGAAGCCGAGCAGCGTATCGCCACGTTGGAGAAGCAGTCCGCAGGCCTGGAGAAGCGTTTCAACGCTAACGAATTGAAGGTTGAGGAAAAGCGGGCGCAGCGGGACCAGCGCCTGGGTTCCTTAAAAGAGCTGTTCGGTCATCTGACCGGCGCGGCTGGTGACCTTCGGGTGCGTCTGCGCAACTCGATCACCAGCAGCCAGTTCGACGGCCGTCAGGCGTTCCTCGACCAGCTCATCAAGAAGATGAACGACGATACCGATCTGCCCACGGTCGACGAGATTGAGGGGCTTTGGTACGAGTTGCACCGGGAGATGACCGAGTCATCCGCGGTCGCCAAGTACCAGACTAAGGTCGGCACCAATCCGAATCGCGAGATCGTGCGTATTGGGCTGTTCAACCTGGTCTCCGATGGCGATTACCTGTCCTGGGATGAAGGCACCCAGAGCGTGTCCGTACTGCCGCGTCAGCCGCAGGGATACGGCGGCGGGGCCAACAATCTGCAGTCGGCGCAATCCGGCTACACCCCGGTGGGCATCGATCCGACGGGCGCCGCCGGTGGTGGTTACCTCAAGGCGCTGATCAATTCGCCGACGCCGATGGAGCGTTGGCACCAGGGCAAGCTGGTCGGCTACGTGATCACCGGCGTGGGCGTGTTCGGCCTGCTGATGGCGCTTTGGCGCTTCGCTGGGTTGTCCATGCTGTCGGCCCAGGTCGCCAAGCAACGCAAATCCGACGAGGCATCCGAGAACAACCCGCTGGGTCGTATCATCAAGGTGGGCCAGGAGCATGCCAACGACGATGTCGAAACCCTGGAGCTGAAACTGGGCGAGGCCATCATCAAGGAACGTCCGGCGATTCACCGCGGGCTGCCGATGATCAAGATCATCTCCATGGTGGCGCCGCTGATGGGCCTGCTCGGTACCGTGACCGGCATGATCATCGTGTTCCAGGCGATCACGATCTACGGCGCCGGCGACCCCAAGGCGATGGCCGGTGGTATTTCCAGCGCGCTGATCACCACGGTGCTGGGTCTGATCGTGGCCATTCCGATGATGCTGCTCCATGCCATGTTGTTCGCGCGCGCAAAGCGCATCCTGCATGTGCTGGAGGAGCAGAGCGCCGGAATCGTCGCCGAGCGCGCAGGGCGGTAAGCGACCATGTTGCTGCTACTTGATGCGCAGGAGGCGATTGCCAATTTCTTCGGATCTGGCGGACCGGTTCTTGTTCTGATCGCGGCGCTCACCTTTGTCATGTGGTTGCTGCTGTTCGAGCGTTTTGCCTACTGCCTGTTCTCGTTCAAGCAGGATCTGGGTGGGGCGCTGGACACCTGGCAGCAGCGTGCCGACAAGGCGTCGTGGTACGGCAATGCCGTACGGATGAAGCTGATCTCCGAGATGCGGGTCAAGATCGAGCAGAATCTGCGGCTGATCAAGATTCTGATCGCCCTTTGCCCGATGTTCGGCTTGCTCGGCACCGTGACCGGAATGATCGAGGTGTTCACCGTGCTGTCGATCACCGGCGGCGGCGACGCTCGTTCGATGGCCGGCGGCGTGTCCCGGGCGACGATCCCGACGATGGCGGGCATGGTCGCCGCCTTGTCCGGCCTGTTTGCCAATATCTATCTGAGTCAGTTGATCAGCCGGCGGCGCTCGCACGTGGATGCGCAGCTAGAGCCGGTCCATTGATCGATATTTTTCGAGGTTAATGCGATGGCACGTTCTTTCTCGTCTCAGGACGAAGCCGAAGATGAAGGTAATGTCGACCTCACGCCGATGCTGGATGTCGTGTTCATCAGGCTCATCTTCTTCATCGTCACGGCGACCTTCGTCAAGGAAACCGGTGTAGAAGTGAATCGTCCGCAGGCCAATACCGCGGAGCAGAAGAACAACCCGTCCGTGCTGATCGCCATTCGGGACGACAACAGCATCTGGATCGACCAGCGTCGCATCGACATCCGTTCGGTGCGCGCCAATATCGAGCGCCTGCATGCCGAAAACCCGGAAGGCGGCGTCGTGATCCAGGCCGACGAACTGGCTTCGGTCAAGACCTTCACCGAGGTGCTGGACCAGGCGCGTGAGGTGGTCCCGCCTGAGAAGGTGTCCTTGGCCACCGAAAACAGCTAGACCGGGAGGTCTGTCGCAATGCAGGGCGTTATCCGCACACTGCTGGTTGCTCCTCCGGCCGCGCTGATCACCGGTGGGCTCATTCTGCTGATGGTCTCGTTGATCGAGTTTGCCGACCGCGAGCTCGACAAGAGTCCGGTCATCAAGCTGCCCGACATCGTGATGCCGGACGAGGAAATCCGTTCACAACGCTCGGTCGAAAAGCCGCAAAAACCCGAGCTTGATGACACGCCCCCGCCGGAGGTACCCGAGCAGGCTTTCGATCAGATCGATGGCAATGCCACGGTGGGCCAGCTGGGCGCGCCTAGCGAGGTCGCCACGGACCTGGACCTGAGCATCGGAGCCGGCCTGGCTGCCAGCGATGGCGAGTACCTGCCCATCGTCAAGGTCGCTCCGCGCTATCCGCGTGCGGCGCTGAGCCGAGGGCTGGAGGGCTACGTGATTCTCGAATACACGGTCACGAAGTCAGGTACGGTCCGCGACCCGGTGGTCATCGAATCGAGCAGTTCGATCTTCGATAGCTCGGCCATCGATTCGGCCAAGCGCTACAAGTACAAGCCACGCGTCGTGGACGGCGAGGCCATCGAGGTGCCCGGTGTTCAGACCCGCATCGTGTTCCAGTTGCAGAAGTAACCGGCAATGATCATGTCACGCTTGAAATTTCAGATAGCCGCCGCGGTGCTCGCCACGGGTCTGGCCGCCATGGCGCAGGCGCAATCAGGTGCCATCGATGCCCGGACCTTCGACGCCCTGACCAGGGCGCAGGAACTTGCCGAGTCCAACCAGTTCGACGAGGCGATCGCGACGCTGGACAAGCTCAAGGGCAACGACAAGCTGGGCAGCTACGCCAAGTCGCAGCTGTGGAATTTCTACGCCTTCATCTACGCCAATCAGGAAAAGTACACGGACGCGATTGCAGCGTACCGCAAGGTGCTCAGAGAGCCGGAGGCCACCGAAGGCCTGAAGCAGCAGGCCAAGTACACCATCGCCCAGCTTTATTTTCAGACCGAACAGTACGACCAGTGCATCCGGTTCATGGAGTCCTGGCTGAGCGAGGTGAACCAGCCGACGCCCACCGCCCACATCATGCTGGCGCAGGCTTATTACCAGCAGGACAGCTACGATCGCTCGCTGACCAATATCGACAAGGCCATCGAGCTGGAGAAGGCGGCCGGCAAACCCATTCAGGAATCCTGGCTGCGCCTCAAGGCGGCGCTTTATTACGCCAAGAAGGATTACGCCAAGACCGCCGAGGTCTATGAAGAGTTGATCAGCATCGACCCGGCCGTGGGCTACATGAAACAGCTCGCCGGCATGTACAGCGAACTGGGCCGGGATGCCGACCGGCTCGCGGTCTACGACGCCGTCTACCAGCACGGCTCGCTGAAGTCCGAAAATGAAGTGTTGAACCTGGCCTATATGTGGCTGGGGCAGGATGTGCCCTACCAAGCCGGCACCATTATCGAAGACGCGATCAAGGCCGGCCGTGTCGAGGAAACCAACAAGAACCTGGAAACCCTTGCCAATGCCTGGGCCCAGGCCAACGAGCGCGACAAGGCCGTGCCTGCGCTCACGCGGGCGGCCGAGGTCAGCGGCGATGGCATCTTCATGGCACGCCTGGCCGGCGTGCACTTCAACGCCGGTGAATACAAGCAAGCTGCCGCCGCTGCCGCGAAAGCGGACCAGATGGGCGGCCTCAAGAATGCCGCAGGCAATCGCCTGCTCATGGGCATGGCCTACTTCAACGCCAAGGACTATGAGGACGCGTTGCAGGCCTTTCGCCGCGCCAAGCAGGACCGCTCGACCTTCAAGGCGGCGGCCAAGTGGGAAGAACACACCCTGGCCGAGGTCCGACGCCTGCGCGCCATCGAAGAAGCGCTAAAGGCGCTGGAACAGCGCACCCGTGAAGCCCTGGAAGCTGACGAGAACAACGTCGACGCGATTGATCTGGGAACCTAGGCCAGCGCCTCGCAGAATGCGTCTGGCGAGTATGCAACGCTCTTGATCGAGCCGGCCCGCGAACCTGCTGCTGGCTCCGTTGTGTTCCGATTTTTGGTAACCGATGCTCGGACCAAGCGGCCGTATCTTCGACACACAGATCGGCACCATCGTTAGATGTAAGCGAAATATAAATTTGTCCTAGATTTATATTTTAGCTAGAGTCGCCAGCTATAGATTGATGAGATTTTTATAAATCTCCTATAAGAGCTGGAGCGCTGTCACGTGAAGATCCCCGAGTATCCGCCTAATCTGAGTCAGCTCATCCGTGCGGATACAGGCGACGCAGCGCTTCGGGAGCAGTTCAAACGGGTCTTCAATTTGTTGCCGTCAGAGCACGGAAAAGACCGTGACGGTCACTATCTGCACTGGGAGCGGTTGAAGCGCCAACCCCTACCCCAGGGAGTCGATACCCACGAAGACTGGTGGCTGTTGACCAAGTTTCGGCGTACGAGTCTCTACAAGCCATTGCCGTTACGGGCCAAAGCGCACACCCCGTTCGTATACTGGTTACCCGATTGCGTTCAGCAGCGCTTGCACAAGCTCGATCAGCAGGCGAGCGGGCGCGTAGAGATTCCCGAGCAAGTGACCAACAAGCAGAGTCGGGATCGCTACCTCGTCAATTCGCTTATCGAAGAAGCCATCAAGTCGAGTCAGTTAGAGGGGGCTTCAACGACCTACCCGGTCGCCAAAAATATGCTGCGCGAGGGCCGGGCGCCGCGAGATCGTAGTGAACAGATGATCTCGAACAACTATCGGGCTATGGCCTTTATTCGGGAGCATGCGGGCGAACCGCTGACGCCAGCGCTCGTGTTCGAGCTGCATGCGATCGTGACCGAGCGCAGCTTAGAGGATCGGGCGCAGGAGGGGCGCTTCCGGCGGGCGGACGAGGAGATCGGCGTTTATGACCCTCGCGATCACTCGCTGCTTCATGCGCCACCGCCGGCGGACGAGCTTGATGCTCGTTTGGGCGCCCTGTGCGCGTTTGCAAACGCGGGCTTGGATGACGACGGCGAATTTCTTCACCCGGTCGTCAGGGCCATCGCGTTGCATTTTATGGTGGGTTACGACCACCCGTTCGTGGACGGAAACGGGCGAGCTGCCCGGGCGCTATTTTATTGGGCGATGGCCCGGCATAAATACTGGCTCATGGAGTATGTCTCGATCTCCACGATTCTGAAGCGGGCGCCAGCCCAGTACGCGCGGGCTTACCTGTACACCGAGCACGACGACAACGATCTGACCTACTTCATCGACTACAACCTGCGTGTGGTCGAGCAGGCGATCAAAGCGTTGCAGGGGTACCTCGCAAAGAAATCGCGGGAGGTGAGGCGGATAGAGGCCCTGCTGGGCGATTCCTTGTTCGCCAGGACATTAAATCACCGGCAAATCGCTTTGTTGTCTCATGCGATCCGCAACCCCGGCGATGTCTACACCTTCGAGAGCCATCGCCAATCGCATCGGATCTCATACCCGACGGCAAGAACCGATCTACTCGAACTGGCGACTTTGCGCTTGCTGGAGCAGCGCAAGGTGCGCAATGCGTTCGTGTTTCTCGCACTGCCTGATATCGAAGGGAGGCTGCTGACGCTAAGAGGCGGTAACGGGTTTCCCCGCACGTGACCTAGGGCCACGTGCGAGTGGACTTTAGCTTTTGCTGCTCGGCACCGTGATATTCAGCTCCAGTATCTCCGTGTCGCCGTCGCGTTCGACTTCGATGTTCACCGCGTCTTCGCCGACGGCGACGTACTTGCGGATCACGTCCAGCAGTTCTTTCTGCAGCTTGGGCAGATAATCCGGCGCATGCAGATGGCCGGCGCGCTGGTGGGCGACGATCACCTGCAGGCGCTCCTTGGCGAGCTGCGCCGTCGAGGGTTTGTTGGCCCGAAAGATGTCCATCCACGCCATGGTTATCCTCCGAACAGCCGGTTGAGGAAGCCCTTGGAGCTCGGATCCAGAAAGCGGTGCGTGCGCTCCTCGCCGAGGAAGCGGGCGACCAGGTCCTTATAGGCTTCGGCGGCCTGCACCTCTGGCATCGAGATGACCGGCGCGCCCTGGTTGGAGGCGTTCAGCACGTCCCGGGATTCCGGAATGACGCCGAGCAGCGGGATGGCGAGGATGTCCTTGACGTCCTCCACCGACAGCATCTCGCCGCGGGCGACGCGGTTGGCGTCGTAGCGGGTGATCACCAGATGTTCCTTGACCGATTCGCCGGTCTTCGCCCGCTGTGTCTTGCTGGACAGGATGCCGAGCACACGGTCGGAATCACGCACCGACGAGACTTCGGGGTTGGTCACGACGAGCGCCTCGTCGGCGAAATGCATCGCCAGCAATGCGCCCTTCTCGATACCTGCCGGCGAGTCGCAGACGATGTAGTCGAAATCCTTCGACAACTCGTCGATCACGCGGGCCACACCGGCCTCGGTGAGCGCGTCCTTATCGCGGGTCTGTGAGGCGGCGAGGATGTAGAGGTTCTCGACCCGCTTGTCCCTGATCAGCGCCTGCTTAAGCGTGGCTTCTTGGGCGATCACGTTGATGAAGTCGAACACCACGCGGCGTTCGACTCCCATGATCAGATCGAGGTTGCGCAGGCCGACATCGAAATCGATGACCACGGTCTTGTGACCCGCCTGCGCCAACCCGGTGGCGAACGAGGCGCTGGTGGTCGTCTTGCCGACGCCCCCCTTGCCGGAAGTTACAACGATGATCTTGGCCACAATTTCCTCGCCTGCGCGATCACAAGTTTTCGATAGTTAGGGTTTCATCGACCAGCCGCACCATGGACGGCTGCGATCGATGTTCGGATGCGATGTCATCGGCGACCAGATAATTCCCGGCCACCGCGACCAGCTCTGCTTCCAGAGACTGACAGAAAATTCGTGCGGTCTCGTCACCGCGACAGCCCGCCAGCGCACGACCGCGCAGCGGGCCGTAGATATGGATGCTGCCATCGGCCAGCACTTCGGCACCGGCGCTGACCGGTGCGCGGATGATCAGGTCGGTGCCGCGCGCGTACAGCTGCTGGCCGGAGCGCACCGGCTGGTCGACGATGCGCGCCGCCGGGCGTTCGTCCGATCGGGGCCTCGAGGCCTGCGAATCCAGCGCGGCCTGTTGCAGCACACCGAGCCCGCAGGCGCGCGCCGATGCCGCGCTGTCGTCGTCGGCATCGACCACCGCGACCGGCACGAGGCCCTGGTTGCGCGCGATGTCCGCGACCTGGGCAATGTTTACGCGATGTCGGTTCAGGTCGATCAGGACCGGTAGGCCGCTGAAGAGCTTCGGTGCGCGAGCAACCTCGGCTTCGATCCCGGCGATCACCCGATCTGTATCGGGCGTGTTGAGTCGCAACACGGTCAGGCTCATGACCCGACCCTTGAAGAGCACGTCGTTCTGGCTCACAGGCGTAGCGTTTGGCGGCCGGCACGAGGCAGGCGCCCGAAGCCGATAGGAATGATGCGGTGCGAGAACACGCGAAAAGTCTAAGGGATGCGGATGGTGGCGACCAGAGGGGCCGTCTGGCAGCGGATTCGTGAATCCATGTTAAGAACCAGTAAACTGGCCCCTTCACCCCTCCCGACCACCATCAAAAGCGAATCCATGCGCCAGACTGTTCGCTCGGCATCGACCTCCGTGCTCTTCCTGATTGCCGTGCTGCTGGCTTCGGGTTGTGCTCCACAGATTTATTCGTTTGCTGATCCGCAGTTCGGCCGCGATCGCCTGTTCGAGGCGCCGAACGTCTTGCCGCCGGCAATTGGTGTCCATGTCGATTATTCGGTGAACGGCAAGCTGCACGACGGGGAGTCGCAGGCCACGCGAGACTACGTCGCCAATATTCTCGGCACCTCCCGGCTGACCCAGATCATCCAGCAGGAAGCAGAAACTCCTTACACGCCGATGTTGGTCATGGTGATCAGCCACACCTACGACGCTGCCGAAGCCAGAAATTCGGGACTGGCCGTCGGCGTGACCTTTGGCGGCACCAAGCGCGAGATTCGCGACGAATTCAGTATTCAGGTGTCTTTGAAGGATCCGAAAAAGCCGCCGGTGCGGGAAGTCTTGTACGACACCGGCGAGTTGGGGGTTTATCGGCATGCCATCGTCACCCGCGCAGGCGGCGACGCGCAGGGGCTGCTGCCCAGCGATTATCCTGGCGCCTACAAGCGGGTGCTGGAGAGCGTGTTGACGCAGTTCCTGAAAGACCTGGGAACCGCAGAGCGCGACGCGAATCCAATCATCTTCGTACCGGACACGCGCCCCGACGAGGAATAGGCGGCTAGCATCCGGTCGGTTTCAGGCGGGGGGTTCATGCCGGCGTGGCCGGCGCTGACAGGAGTCGGTCGATGAATGCACCTCGTTTTTTATCTGAGGCTTGTGGGTATGTGCTCGGGCGCTGCCGGAGTGCCGCCGTGGTCGCCCTGGTCGTTAGCCTTGGCGCCTGCGCCACCTTCGATTCGTATCTCGATCCCGCCTACACCCGTTATACGCTGCAGAACCACCCCCCGGAGGTCTTGCCCGACCGCATCGGGTTGCAGGTGAGTTATCAGGCCAACGGGGTGGTTGATCCGACGCGCGCCGAACTGGCGCATGGGCGGGTCAAGACCCTGATCGAGCAGGCCGGCGTGTCTGCCGTGGTGCCCGTGGAACAATCGGAAGGCGCCCTTTCAGTGCTGGACGTACATGTCGATCACCGCTTTGATGCAGACCAAGCGGTACGTGCCGGCGTCGCGACCGGTGCATCCATGGGGCTTGATCTCGCAACCAATGCCGTTCGGGACGAATTCAGCATCGGACTCAAGCTGCTCGGCGATGACGACGAAGAACGCGTGACACAAGGGCTTTACGAGCACGCCATCGTCACGACCATGAAAGGCGGTCCGCCTGGCATCGAACTCGTGGAGTACGACATCGCCTTTGATCGGATCATGGATGATGCGCTGGCCAAGTTCGTGCATGACCGGCAGGTGGCAGCGAATCGACCCACGGCGGTGATCGTGCTGCCCGAGCCGCCGGACCTGTCGGAAGACGACAGTCGCTAACGGCGCAACCCACGCGGCGATGCCGCTTCAGGTGAGACGAGTACGGTGGACTTGCGGGAACAGCGCGCTACATGGGAGCCTCCGGTCATCTTGAATCAACCCGGCGGTGCCGCTGTTGAACTGGTCTGACTACGACCCGAACGGGTTCTACGATGAGTTATTCGAAGCTCGCGGCAAGGCGCGTCCGTCCGCCCAGGCACTGGTGGACTATCTCGCCGGAATGAATCGCGAGGAACTGGCCGATCGGCGCGTTGCCGCCGATCTCGCGATCAAGTCCATGGGGATCACGTTCACCGTATACACCCAGGGCAGCATGCTGGATCGCACATGGCCGTTCGACATTCTTCCGCGCATCATCGACAGCCGCGAATGGGCGCGCACCCAGGCTGGCCTCAAGCAGCGCGTACAGGCCCTGAACCTGTTCATTCAGGACATTTACAACGACAAGAAGATCATCAAGGACGGCGTGTTTCCGGTGGAATTACTGGAGCAGTCGGTCAACTATCGCCCCCAATGCGAGGGCATGCGGCCCAAGCATGGCGTATGGGCTCACATCTGCGGTTCGGATCTGGTGCGCGACGGCGACGGCACCCTGTACGTGCTGGAGGACAACCTGCGCGTGCCGTCGGGCGTGTCGTACATGGTGGAAAACCGGCTCGTCACCAAGCGGGTTTTCCCGGAGCTGTTCGCCCACAGCAGCATCCTGCCCGTCGATGAGTACCCGGCCGAACTCTATGAAATGCTGGCGAGTCTGTCGCCGCGCGACGGCGACGAGCCTGTCATCGTGCTGCTCACCCCCGGCATCTACAATTCGGCTTATTTCGAACACGCCTACCTTGCGCAGCAGATGGGAATCGAGCTGGTCGAAGGCCCCGATCTGGTCGTCGGCGACGACGATTGCGTCTACCTGCGCAGTGTCGAAGGGCTGACGCGCGTCGACGTGATCTACCGCCGAGTCGATGACTTGTTCATCGACCCGGAAGCCTTTAACCCGGATTCGATGCTTGGCGTGCGCGGCCTCATGCGCGCCTGGCTCAAGGGCAATGTCGGGTTGGCCAATGCACCCGGCTGCGGCATGGCCGACGACAAGGTCGTCTACGCCTATGTCCCCGAGATCATCAAGTATTACCTCGATCAGGACGCGATCATCCCGAATGTGCCGTCCTTCCTGTGCCATCGCCAGCAGGACTGCGAGCATGTGTTGGCCAATCTGGACAAACTGGTCGTGAAGCCGGCGAACGAGTCCGGTGGCTCCGGCATGCTGATTGGTCCGCGCTCCAACGAATCCGAACGCAAGGCCTTCGCCGAGCAGATTCGCAAGAATCCGAGGAATTACATGGCGCAGCCGACCTTGAATCTCTCGGTGTGTCCGACGGTTTGCGACGATTCTGCGATCGAGCCGCGCCATCTGGATCTGCGGCCCTTCATCCTCTCCGGCGAATCCCAGTACGTGACCATGGGCGGGTTGACGCGCGTGGCGCTGGTGAAAGGTTCGCTGGTCGTCAACAGTTCGCAGGGTGGTGGCAGCAAGGACACCTGGATCGTGGAGGTGGAGGACTGATGCTTTCGCGCGTCGCAGACAATCTGTTCTGGTTCGGTCGCTATGTGCAGCGGGCCGAGAACACCGCGCGGCTGGCCAGCGTGCATGCCAACCTGATTCTGGACATGCCGCGACGCGCGATCGTTGCCTGGGAGTCGGTCATCGACATTACCGGCAGTCGTCCCGACTTTGTCGAGCGCTATGACGGCTTCACCGAAGGCAATGTGGTTCGCTTTCTGCTCGTCGATGATGCGAATTACGGGTCGATACTGTCGTCCCTGGCCCAGGCTCGAACGATTCTGCGCGCGGCCCGCGACATCATGCCGCGCGAGGTCTGGGAAGAGATCAACAAGCTGTACTGGTTTGTGCGAGACACCGACGCGCAGACGCTCGAGCGCCGCCGCCGCGGTGAGTTCCTCGACGCCGTGATTCGCGGCTGTCTGCTGGTCGACGGCATGCTCGGCGAGAACATGTCGCACGACCTGGCGTTCCGGTTTCTGCGTCTCGGCTCCAACCTGGAGCAGGCGGACATGACCTCCCGCATTGTCGATGCCTCCGCCCTCGGCCTGCTGCCTCATCGCGAGGACGAGTTGCTGCCGTTCTCCAACATTCAGTGGCGTAGTGTGTTGCTGTCGCTGACGGCCTATCAGATGTACCGGCGTCATGTGCGCAAACGCGTCTCCGGCCCCAAGGTGGTGCAGTTCCTGACCCAGGATCGCCATTTTCCGCGGTCGGTGGCCTGGAATCTCGACAGCATCTGTCAGACGCTCTCCCGCCTGCCGAATCACTCGGCACCGTTGAACGTGGCTCGCACGCTGCGCGCCCGCGTCTGTGGCGCCGACCTGTCCGTCTTGCCGCAGACTCAGGTGTCGGATTACATGGACGAATTGCAGGAGCGGCTTGCTGCGCTGAGCAATGTCATCACGGAACATTATTTCCGGCCGGAACTGGCGCCGGACGCCCTCAGCCAGTCGCAATAGACGGCCGGCAAAGCGAACAGAAAACGGAGACGACCATGGCGACGATCGAGTTCTTCTGGGACCCGGTGAGCCCATACACCTATCTGGCATCCACTCAGTTGCCGGCGCTGGCGGCCGACTGTGGCGCGACATTGGCCTATCGCCCCTTGTTGCTCGGCGGGGTGTTTCAGGCCACCGGCAATCGCCCGCCCGCAACCGTGGTCAACAAGGGCCGTTACATGATGGCGGATCTGCAGCACTGGGCGCAGTTCTACGGTGTGCCGGTCACGCCTCCCGAGAATTTTCCCGCCAATTCGGTACGGGCACTGCGGGCGGCGCTGGTCGCGGATGAACTCGGTTGTGGTGATGCTTTCGCGCTGGCCATCATGCAGGCGTATTGGGGGCAGGGGCGTGATATTTCACAGCCGGATGTACTGGCGGATGTGGCCCGCTCCGTAGGCTTCGAGCCCGACCAGGCATTGGCCGCCAACGACCGTCCCGAGATCAAGGCAAAGCTCAAGGCGAACACCGAGGAAGCCGTCACCCGCGGCGCCTTTGGCGCGCCGAGTTTCTTTGTTGACGACGTGCTGTTCTGGGGCAATGACCGTCTCGATCTGTTGCGTGCCCATTTGACGCGCGCAGCCGCTTGACCGCGCCGGCTCCTACCACCATCGCGTCAACCGGGGCGCGGTCTGCCGTTTTGCGGATCCGCGGCCTGCGGTATCACTTCTGGCAATGGGGCGACCCGGGCAAGCCGCTGTTGCTCTGCTGCCACGGCTGGCTGGATACCGGAGGTAGCTGGCAGTTCGTTGCCGAGCAGCTGGCCAGCGATTTTCATGTGGTGGCGCTGGACTGGCGCGGGTTCGGCTACAGCGAATGGCATGGTGACCACTACTGGTTTCCTGACTATGTGGCTGATCTCGATGCCGTGATCGACGCGCTCAGCCCCGATGAGCCGGTGTTACTGGTTGGCCATAGCATGGGTGGGCAGATCACGAGCCTTTACGCGGGCGTTAGGCCGCAGCGCCTGGCGCGGCTGGTGTTGCTGGATTCGCTGCTGCTGCCCGACATGCCGCCCGAGCGGGCGCCCAAGGCTCTGGGCGAGTGGCTGACGGCCGTGCAGGACCCGCCGGCGCAGCGCGCCTATCCGTCGTGCCAGGAACTGGCCAGCCGCATTGCGCGGCGCAATCCCCGGCTTACCCCAGAACGCGCCCTGTCCGTGGCCCGCGTCTGGGGACGGTCTCGCGGCGACGGGCAGATCGAACTGCTTGCCGATCCACGTCACCACACGCATAACCCGGTGCTTTATCGCGCCTCGGAGTCATATGCGGTGTGGAAGCAGGTCACCGCGCCGACCTTGTTCCTCGATGCCAGCGATTCCAAGCTGCGAAAAATGGCCGGCGAAGAGGAACTGGCGCGCCGTCGCGGCTGCTTTCGCGACCATGAGCACAGGTTCATCGACGACTGCGGGCACATGATGCACCACGATCAGCCTGAGCTGGTCGCGCAGGGGATACGCGATTTTCTTGGCGATTTCGTCGTCGGGTAGCCGCGTAAATACGCGGTTTGCGGTGCCGCCAGCGCACCCCTATCCTCGTGGTGGCTTGCTAATCAGTTTTCGACACGCCAAGCCGGTCCGGTGATTCGGTACGAACAAACCGGCGCTCGGCGTTGTCCGCACTACTAGGCACTTGGCTGTTTTTTGTCACGGTATCGTCGTGAACGGTCGCCAGGTTCCTCTGCTGGGGTTGCGCTGGTATCCGCACCAATCGGATCGCGACTCCCGATTCACTGACAGGAGGTCGAAATGAGCACGCTACTTTGGCTGCTGGTCTTCATCGTCGCCGCTACGGCGCTGGCTTATCGCAAGACTTCGCTCGCCACATCCACGGCGGTGATCGGCGCGTTGCTGCTGGTGCTGTCGATTTTTGGCGACGTGGCCTGGGGCTGGTTGCTGCTGTTCTGGTTCATCTTTGCCGGCATCGCTGCCGTGCTCAATGTCGCCTCGCTGCGCAAGCCGTTGCTGACTGCGCCGGCGTTCAAATTCTTCAAGAGCGTGTTGCCCGAAATGTCGGAGACCGAGCGCGCGGCGCTGGACGCCGGCACGGTCTGGTGGGAAGGCGACCTGTTCTCCGGCCGCCCCGACTGGCACCGCCTGGCCGCGTTGCCCCGGCCACGGCTATCTGACGAAGAGCAGGCCTTTCTGGACGGTCCTGTCGAGGCCTTGTGCGGCATGCTCGACGACTGGCAGATCGTGCACGAAGACGCGGACCTGTCTCCGGAGGCCTGGGCGTTCATCAAGAAGAACAAGTTCTTCGGCATGATCATTCCCAAGCAGTACGGCGGCCTGGAATTCTCGGCCGTGGCTCACTCGGCCGTGCTGGCAAAGGTCGCCAGCGCCGGCGGGACCACCGCCTCATCGATCGTGGCCGTGCCGAATTCACTGGGGCCTGCCGAGTTGCTGCTTCACTACGGCACCGAGGAGCAGAAGGATTACTACCTGCCACGGCTCGCGACCGGCGAGGAGATCCCCTGCTTTGGGCTGACTAGTCCCTATGCCGGCTCGGACGCCGGCTCGATTCCGGACATGGGTGTGGTCTGCGAAGGCACCTGGAAGGGCAAGAAGACACTGGGCATGCGCCTGACCTTCGACAAGCGCTACATCACGCTGGCACCGGTGGCGACCGTCATCGGCCTCGCGTTCAAGCTTTACGACCCCGACCACTTGCTGGGTGAACAGGACGACCTGGGCATCACCTGTGCCCTGGTGCCTCGCGACACCCAGGGTGTGGAGATCGGCAAGCGCCATTATCCGCTGGCCGCGCCCTTCATGAACGGGCCGATCCGCGGCAAGGACGTGTTCGTGCCGCTGGATACCATTATTGGCGGGCAGCAGAACGCCGGCCGTGGCTGGCGCATGCTGATGGAAGTGCTGTCGGTGGGCCGCGGCATTTCGCTGCCGTCAGGCAGTTCCGGCGGTGCGTCGCAGGCTGCCTTCGCCACCGGTGCCTACGCGCGGGTTCGCAAGCAGTTCAACGTGTCGATCGGTGAATTCGAAGGTATTCAGGAGGCGATGGCCCGTATCGGTGCCCGCGCCTATGCCTGCGACTCGGTACGACAGATCTCCGCGCTGGCCGTGGACCTGGGCGAAAAGCCGTCGGTGTCGTCCGGCATCGCCAAGATGCATGTCACCGATCTTTCCCGTCTCGTCGCCATCGATGCGATGGATGTGCATTCGGGCAAGGCCGTGTGCATCGGACCCAAGAACATCATCGCCAACGGCTACCAGAGTGCCCCGGTGGCCATCACGGTCGAAGGCGCCAACATTCTGACCCGCAGCATGATGATCTACGGCCAGGGCGCCATCCGCTGCCATCCCTACGTGCTGCGGGAGATGGACGCGGTCGCTGACGATGACAGCCAGCGTGGCCTGGATAACTTCGACACTGCATTCATGGGGCATCTCGGCCATATCGGTTCCGCCAAGGCGCGCTCCTTCGTGCTGGGACTCACGGGCGCCCGGCTGGCCAGCGCGCCGGTGAGCGGTCCGACCGCGATCTACTACAAGCGCCTGGCGCGTTACAGCGCGAACCTCGCATTGCTATCCGATGTGGCGATGGCGCTGCTCGGCGGCAAGCTGAAGTTCCGCGAGAGCATTTCCGCCCGTCTGGGCGACGTGCTCTCCGCACTGTTCATTGGCAGTGCCGTGCTCAAGCGCTACCAGGATGACGGGCGGCCGGAAGAAGACCTTCCGCTGGTGCAGTGGATGCTCGACGACCTGTGCCACGGTATCGAGAACCGCCTCGACGGGGTGCTCAATCATCTGCCCATGCGGCCGGCGATGTGGGCGCTGCGTGTCGTGATCTTCCCGTTGGGGCGACGTGCCCGGTCTGCCAGCGACGACAACAACCGCGCGGTGGCCAAGTTGATGATGACGCCTGGCGCGTCGCTGGACCGCCTGGCCCACGCCGTCTACCAGCCGCAAGACGTCAAGCATCCGCTCGGTGTGTTGCGCAAGGCACTAACCGCCGTGATCGAGACCGAAAAGCTGGAGTACAAGCTGGTCAAGGCATACAAGGACGGTGATCTCAAACATCCGCATCCCCGCGAGCGGATCGACGAGGCCCGCGCGGCAGGTCTGATCTCCGCCGAAGAGGCGAAGATCCTGATCGAGACCTGGGATCTGGTCGCCGAAGTGGTGGAGGTCGACGAGTTCACGACGGAAGAAATGCGAGCGGGCCGTTCGGAGCATGCTCGTGCCGATCAGGGACCGGGTTCTTCGTCGGCCAGCGGCCAGGCGCCTGCCCGGCGCAAGGCCAGCACGGCGCGGGCGAAATCGACGTCCAAGGCCGCCGCCGCCAAGTCCGCCAAGGCCACATCGCGCACCACCAAGCGATCGACGACCAAGGCATCGGCAGCCAAGACGTCGACTGGCAAGGCATCGACCAAGCGGGCCAAGGCCGCCGATGATGCAACACCGGATACCTCGCCCGAGACCAGCGAATCGACCTGACCCCAGACCGCGGGGCGCCTGGGCGCCCGACGCATGCAAGGACGCCTGACGGATGGAGCGACAATTCGAAGCCCTGCGCCACGGCGCCTACGATTTGCTGGTCATCGGCGGCGGTATTTACGGTGCGTGGACAGCCTACGATGCGGCATTGCGAGGCTATCGCGTCGCGCTGGTCGAAAAGACCGACTGGGCGGCTGGAACCTCGTCGGCGTCCAGCAAGCTGATTCATGGCGGCCTGCGCTATCTGGAGCATTTCAACTTTGGGCTGGTGCATCACGGCCTGACCGAGCGCGCCACGCTGACCCGGATCGCACCGCATGCGGTGGACCCGATTCGCTTCGTCATCCCCAAGTACGACGGTGATCGCGTGTCCAGCTGGAAGATGCGGCTGGGCCTGGTGCTCTATGACCTGCTGGCGGGCAAGGGCCAGCCGGTGGCACCGCATGACCGGTTCAACGCCGACGAATTGCGTAGCAGCTTTCCCTACCTGTCGACGGACGGCTTGATTGGCGGTTTTTCCTACGGCGACTGCCAGGAGGACGATGCCCGCGTCACCTTGGAGGTGGTCGCCGCAGCGCAGATGGCGGGTGCGGTCGTCGTCAACCACGCAGCGGTTGAGGAGTTGATCCGTCTCGATGACCGCGTGATCGGAGCCCAGGTTGTCGATCGGATCAGCGGCAATCGGACTGCGGTAAAGGCCCGGTTGACCATCAACGCCGCGGGGCCATGGGCGCCCGCGTTGGCCGGGGGGCGGCCTACGGTTGGGGCCTACAAGCTCATCAAGGGCGTGCATCTCATGATGCCGGGCCTGCCCGGACCCAAGGATGCGTTCCTGCTCACGGCTCGATCCGACGGCCGGGTGTTCTTTGTCATCCCCTGGTACGACCACACCATCATTGGCACGACCGAATCCGATTACGAGGGCGACCTCAAGGATTTGACGGTTTACGAGGATGAGGCGGAATACCTGCTCGACGAAGCGAATCGGGCGATGAAAGCGGCCAACTGGACCCGGGCCGACATCCGTGGGTGTTTTTCCGGCGTTCGCACCCTGATGGGCGGCTCCGACGGGTCATTGTCGGCCGTGTCCCGTGATTTTCAGGTGCGTAAGCCTGCGCCCGGGCTCTGGATGCCCATCGGCGGCAAGTACACCACCGCGCGGGGCGACGCCGAAGAGCTGGTCGATGCCGCGCGTGGCGACCTGGGCCCCGCACGTCGCTCGCGTCGTACGCATCAACAACCGCTGGCCTGGGCGCCGAGTGGCGACATCGGCGCCTGGCGGGCCGAGGCTGAATCCGATGCGCGAGGTCTCGGTGTGGACGAAAGCGCCGCGGCCTGGCTGGTCAAACGCCATGGCAGCCGCACCGATGCCGTGCTGGACCTGATCCGCGCCGAGCCGACGCTGGCCGAGCGGCTCCACGCGCAGACGCCGTTTGTCCGCGCCGAAGTCGTCTTTGCCGCCAGCGAAGAAATGGCCCTCACCCTGGCCGATGTGCTGCGCCGCCGGCTTCCCGTGATGCTGATGCTGCCACCGGATCGAGCGGTGGCCCGGCTTGCCGCCGAGCTGATGGCGCCGGTGCTGGGCTGGGATAAAGCCGAGACCGAGTCGCAGTGCGTGGATGCCTTGAGCCTCTGGCCGACGATCGCCCCGCGCTCGTAGGGACGGTCTGACCAAACAAATCGCGTTCCCTCCGCATGGGCATGCACGGGAACCGGCTCTATCGCAGGGGTGGTTCTGCCTGCGCATCCCCTGCCTCGGCGATCGGCGGCTATTGAGACCGTCTCAACGGCCATTTCACGGCTCAGTCTTCACGCTGCATTGACGTGGCTGCCCGCAGAATCTCGCGCCCCGGTTGAGGACATGGCCGGACACAAGATTCAAATGGTGCAACGGAGGACTTCCCATGAAGCACTGGCTCGCCAGCGCGCTTGCGCTCGGCCTTTTGGCTGGGTGCAGCGTCGACAACGAGGCTGAACAACAGCCCATCAATGAAATTGCGCTGTCTCTCTTCGACCCGGTGGCCGCCAGCGCCGTTGTGCCGTTTCCGATTGACGCCTTCTTTTCCGGATTCGTCGACCCGACGCTGAACGTGCCGAATGGCTCGGGTGCGCCGTTCGTCACCGCCGGCAACGAAGTCGATGGCTTTTCCACGTCCAGTGCGATCTTCACCGACCTGCTGGGGACGGTGGACTTCAGCACCACGCCGCAGGGTGTGATCGTCATCAATACGAACACCGGTGCACCCCTGGTCCCCGGTATCGACTATGTGATCGAGGATTATCCGGCACTGGACGATGCCGACGGTGTGCCGATTAACGCCAAGCGCACGCGCCTGCTGATTCAGCCGCTGCGCCCGCTGGCACCAGAAACCCGTTACGTCGTGGCCCTGACCCGTGCGCTGCAGAGCGAGGCGGGTTATCCGGCCGAGCCTTCGGCCTTGTTCGAGATTGCCGCCAGCGCGAGCCCGGTGTCCGAGCAGACGGCTCCAGCGTTAACGACGCTAACCGAAGGGCAGAAGGAGACGCTGGAAGCCCTGCGCCAGCAGGTGATCCGGCCCACGGTGGAAGGATTGAGCGCTGCCGGCATTCCGGAATCATCGATCGTGCTGGCATGGCCGTTCACGACGCAGTCCATTGGCAAGAGCCTGGCGGCTGTCGATGCGGCGGCGACGGCCGCTCCGCTGGGCGTGCAGGCTGTACCGAATGGCGCTGGCGGTACATTGAATACCGGCAACCTCGGCCTCGGTCTGCCGCCGGTGGCCGATATCTACGCGGGCACGTTCCAGACCCAGTACTACCTGCAGGCGCCCAGTGCGGAGAATCCGACGGGGCCGTTATCCGGGTTCTGGCAGGCCGATCCTGCGCAGCCGGACGTGAACACCCTCTTTCTTGGCCAGGTGCCGTGCGGCGCCTTTGCGCAGGGCGTGATGTTGCCGGGTAGTTCGCAGCCGTTGCGACCCAGCGTGAGCACCACGACCTGCTTCCCGGTACCGGTTGCCCAGAGCACTCAGACCATTCCGGTACTGGTGACCGTGCCGAATGCGAACAGCGGCCGCAGCATGCCGGACGACGGCTGGCCGGTGGTTATCTTTCAGCACGGCATCACCCGCAATCGCACCGATATGTTCCCGGTGGCGCCGGCGTTGGCGGCAGCGGGCTTTGTGGTCATTGCCATTGATCACCCGCTGCACGGCATCACGCCGGACTCCAGCGTGGCCGGCTTCCGGCTGCCCGGTGTCTCCGAACGCAGCTTCGATGTGGACTACGTCAACAACGACACCGGCGCGCCAGGCGCAGACGGTCAGGTTGACCCGTCCGGCGAGCACTTCGTGAATCTGGCCAGCCTGCTGACCGCGCGCGACAACATTCGCCAGTCGGTGGCCGATCTAACCCGCCTGTCCAAGTCGGTGGGTCTGCTGGATTTCGACGGCGATGCGCAAACCGATGAAATCGACGAAAGCAACGTGTCCTTCGTCGGCCATTCACTGGGCGGCATCATCGGCACCACGCTGCTGGGTGTGAACTCGACCATCGGTCCGGCCACGCTGGCCATGCCCGGCGGCGGCATCGCCAAGCTGCTGGATGGCTCGCTGGCCTTCGGGCCAAGCGTTGCGGCCGGTCTGGCGGCGGCCGGCTTCAACGAGGGCGGCGATACCTTCGAATCCTTCCTGCGCTTTGCGCAACTGGTGCTGGATACGACCGACCCGATCAATCATGCGGCGGCAGCCCGGGCTGGGCATCCGATCCACATGATCGAGGTGCTGGGTGATCAGGTGGTTCCCAACAACGTGCCGGCCGGGCCGATGACCGCCAGCAATGACCGGGTGACCATCGCCGGACCGCTCAGCGGCACCGATCCGCTGTACATGCAGATGGGCCTGGACGTGATCGACAACGTCGACCCTGGCGTGACGCAGACGCAGATCCTGTCCCTGGAGCCAGGCGGTGTCGGCGCGGTCGTGCGTTTCGCCGCAGGTGATCACGGTTCCATTCTCGATCCGACAGCCTCGCTGGCGGCCACCACGGAAATGCAGACCGAGATGGCGCAGTTCCTGGCCACCGGTGGCGCCTGTCTGCCCGTTGGGCAGGCCTGCAGCTTTGTTGCGCAATAACCGCCGGTTTGGCAGGAGACATCACATGACACGCAATTACTTCATATCGCGCGTGCTGGTCACCGGCGCGCTGGCGGGGCTGGCGCCCGCCGCGGTGGCGGCCGGTTTTGAGCTGGGAGAAGCCAGCGTTCGCATCGATTCCCAGTTCTCTACGGGCTTCGCAGTCCGTATGGAAGAACAGGACCGCAACCTCATCGGTCGTGCCAACCAGACCGCCGACGGCCAATCTGGTCTGGCGTACTCGACCAATGGCGACGACGGTAACTTGCAGTTCGACAAGGGCGATGTATTCGCCGCCCCCAGCAAGCTGACCTCGGACCTGTCCTTCAACTGGGGCAACTTCGGTGCGTTCGTCCGCGGGACCTACACCTTCGATTGGGTTCTGCATGACGAGGATTTTCTCGATCCGGCTGACCACGAAGGGCCGCCGGACGACACATTGACCCCGGCCGACCTGGCTGCGCGACGCGACGTCATCCAGGACCAAGTGGGTAATGACGCCGATCTGCTCGATGCCTATGTTTATGGCGATTTCGACATTGCCGGCCGCTACCTCGCGGTCCGTCTGGGCCGACAAGTGCTGAACTGGGGTGAATCCACCTTTGTGCAGAACGGCATCAACAGCCTGCTGGCGGCCGACGTAAACCATTTGCGCGTGCCCGGTTTTCAGCTCGAAGAGGTCTTCCGGCCGGTGGGCATGGCCTGGGCGTCTACCGACGTGACGGACAACGCTTCGCTGGACCTGTTCTACCAGCTGGAGTGGCGGCCGACGGTCACGGATGCCGTCGGCACCTACTTTGCGACCAACGACTTCGCCGGGCCCGGCGGGCAGACGGCACAGATCGGATTCGGACGGGCACCGGAAAATGCATCGCCGCTGACGGTCTGCTCCGATGGATCGCCTTGCGTGCCGTTTGGTGCTGCGATCACGCGTCTACCCGATCGTGAGGCGAAGGATGGCGATCAGTTCGGCGGAGCGCTGCGTATGTATTTGCCGGGGCTCAATGATCTCGATCTGAGTTTTTATGCGGCGAACTACCACAGCCGCCTGCCGCTGGTATCCGGACGTTCCCGCCCGACCGGAAACTCCCCCTCCTCGGAGTCGGGTTACCGGCTGGTCTACCCCGAGAACATCAAGCTCTACGGCCTGTCGTTCAATACGACCATGTGGGGCGGTATCGCCGTGCAGGGTGAGGCCAGCCGCAAGGATGACCAGCCGCTGCAGATCGACGATGTGGAGCTGCTGCTCGCCGGCCTTGGTGTATCGAGTCAGGTTGCGCCCATCCAGGGCTCAGCCCTGGGCGGTCAGGAAATCGTTGGCTATCGCCGTTACAGCGTGAATCAGGTCAACCTGGGACTGACCAAGATCTTCGGCCCCTGGTCCTTGATCGGCAGCGATCAGGCGACGATGGTGCTGGAAGCTGCGGGCATGCATGTCGAGGACATGCCGGATACGGACGAACTGCGCCTGGAGGCCCCGGGGACCTACACCCCGGGCGACGCCGCCACGGCGGCTGCGTTGGGCGTCCCGCAGCAGATCGGTGGCTATCCGACGGCCTCGTCGTGGGGTTATCGGCTCGCCACGCGATTAACGTACAACAACGTGTTCAATCGCTTCGTCATGGAACCGGCGATCCTGTGGCAGCACGACGTGAACGGAACATCGCCCACACCGCTGACCAGCTTTGTCGAGGGGCGCCAGCAGATCAACTTGGTGCTGAACACGCGTTATCTCGACCGTCTCGAATACGAGATTGGCTACACCGTTTATCAGGGTGCGAAGCCATACAACCTGCTGGGTGACCGCGACTTTCTGCAGATGGTGGTGAAGTACAGCTTCTGATACTCGTTTTTCCAATAACTTGGGGCGCATACAGCGCCCCATTTTTTTGCGGGGAGCCGGGCACCGCCGTAGGCTTGGATGCTGCGATGGCATGAGCCCAGGGAGGGGATACATGCGCTATTCAAAGCTGTACGCCAGCGAAGCCGGAACGATTCTCGCGATTGAGGAATCCGAGGGCGCTGAAGCCCTGGTGCGGGATGTTGATCTGCCGCGGGTGATGTTTGCGGGGCGCTCTATCCCGGCGCACGTGGCGCAGGCCTACCTCAACGAGTACGGCGGCAAATGGATGCGGGCCGATGGCGTTCACACGTTCCGCGCCAGCCCGGTCAAGACCCCCAAGCCGACCGCCGATGGCCTGGCGGAGCCCACGGTCACGATGAGCTGGAAGACGCCCTAGCGCTGTTCATCCGCCGGCTCGTCTTCCGCTGGCGGCTCGCGTAGCTCGATGTCCTCGCGCTCCCCTAAAAACCGCGGCTGCTTGTCGAGGAAGAACAGGTCGAGCACGGCCTTCACCCGAGCCAGAATCTCGCGAATTTCAGTGCGCCGGGAGCGCCGCCGGGGAATCGTCGGGGCGGCGTAGGCCACGGCGTCCAACCCGAGGTGGCGGGCGATGAACACGGCTCGATAGGCATGAAACCGTTGCGTGACCAGCGTCAGCCCGTCGAGGCCGAAGACCTGCTGTGCCCGCACCACCGAGTCCAGCGTGCGAAAGCCTGCGAAGTCCAGAGTCATGTCAGCCTTGTCCACTCCCAGGTCCGCCAGCGCCTGGTACATCGCACGGGGTTCGTTGTAGCGATCACTGGGATTGGCGCCGGAGAGCAGCACATGGCGCAACGCGCCGCGCTTGTACAGCAACGCGGCGGATTCCACTCGCCCGCGAAAATGGGCATTGGCGCGGCCTTCCCGGCTCCACGGGCTGGTGCCGAGTACCAAGCCGACGTCGCGCGCCGGAATCGCCGTCGGGCTGTCGTAGATCGCCGATCGTGTGCTCTGGATCACCCAGACATTGCAGGCCAGGACGAAACCCGCGAGGGCCGCCAGCACAATGATCAGAATGAGCAACATGCGTCTTTTCACTGCCGGACAGTGTAAGGCCCTGGCGCCGCTGGCTTCGCGCCTTGTCTACGTCGCATGGACGGGCGGGCGGCGCTCCGCCCAGGGCATCGCCTGCTCGAGCTGGCGGGCAAGCTGCAGCAGTGTGGTCTCGTCGCCGAACTGACCCGCGAACATCATGCCCACCGGCAGGCCGGCGTCGTTCCAGTGCAGGGGCAGGGAGATGGCGGGGTCCCCGGTGACATTCGTGACCGGCGTGTTGGGGATGAAGCGGAAGATGTCCTGCGCCATTTTTTCGATCAGGCCGGAGCGCTTGGCGATGCCGGCCAGCGGCAGGCGGTTGAGCGCCTGGATGCCGAACTTGTCGGCACCGGATGGTTGGTACTTGCCGATCTTGAAGGGCGGCTCGGCCAGGGTCGGTGTCAGGAACACATCGTAGCTCTGCAGCCAGCGGGCGTAGAGCCGCGTCTGCCATTGCAGTTCGCGCAACGCCAAAGCCAGGTCATCTGCCGTGAATGCCGCGGCGAGCCGGACCAGGGCGGCGGTGGTGGGCTCCAGCTCACCCCGTTTTGGCTCGCGGCCGAGCTTGCGGGAAAAGTCCCGTACATCGGCGGCGGTTTCGGCGACCAGCAGCACGATAAAGGCTTCGACAAAGGCGGAACGGCTTAGCGGCGGGTGGTCCGAGTTCACCGTGTGTCCCAGGGCCTCGAGCTGCTGCACCGTCTTGTCCAGACCGGCCAGGCAATCGGGGTGCATGTCATCACCGAGCATCGGCTGACCGCTGACAGCAATGCGCAGCGGTCGTACCGGAGTATCCAGCGCCGCCAGGTACGCTTCGGGAGGCGGCGGCACCTGGTAGGGATCGCCGGGCTCGGGGCCGCTCAAGGCATCCAGCGCGGCGGCCGTGTCACGCACCGTGCGCGACAGCGGCAACTCGATGGCGCAACCGAACCAGATGTCGCCCCGCGTCGGACCGGCCGGTGTGCGACCGCGGGTGGGTTTGAGTCCGACCAGCCCGTTGCAGCTGGCAGGAATGCGGATCGACCCGCCGCCATCACCGCCGCCGGCCATGGGCACCAGCCCCGCGGCAATGGCCGCGCCGGTGCCACCACTGGACCCGCCCGGCGTGTGGGCCGGATTCCACGGGTTGCGGGCCGGGCCGAACAGCGCGGGTTCGGTAAAGGGCGTCAGACCGAACTCCGGCGTATTGGTCTTGCCGAAGATGTTCAGGCCGCTGCGCTTGTAGCGCACGACCATATCGCTGTCCTGCTCCGGCACGTAGTCCTTGAGAAAGCGGCTGCCGGAACTGGTCGGTGC
The DNA here is from genome assembly GCF_964229365.1 of Abyssibacter sp. Classification (NCBI taxonomy): domain Bacteria; kingdom Pseudomonadati; phylum Pseudomonadota; class Gammaproteobacteria; order Chromatiales; family Oceanococcaceae; genus Abyssibacter; species Abyssibacter sp. The sequence continues at coordinate 46,027 of NZ_CAXRDQ010000072.1, forward strand.
GCCTGCGTAGTCGGACAGCAAATCCTTGATCAGAAACGGCACGCCGGCAAACGGCCCGGTATTCAGTGGTTGGGCGACCCGCGCGCGCGCGTCGTCGTAAAGCGTGCCAACGACAGCATTGAGCTGCGGGTTGATGCGCTCCACGCCGCGGATCGCCGCTTCCAGCAGTTCCGACGCGCTGACCTCGCCCTCGCGGATCATCTGGGCCAGGGTGAGGGCGTCTCCATCGGGCAATGCGTCCATGTTCGGTCTCTGCGGCAGCGCGGGGTAGGGACCGTAGCGACCCGCATCCGACTCGGCAACCAGCGCCGATCACCATGCCAACGATGGCAGCCATGTATGGACCGTGCCGGGTCGCGAATCCGCGGCGGCTTCGCTTGCACGCGGTTCGGTAAAGGCGAACTATTCACCGCGTCGAATTCAATGCCTGAACTATGAAGCTGACCCTGGACGCATTGCGCGTCATTGATGCGATCGACGCAACCGGCAGCTTCGCGGCCGCCGGCGACGCCTTGTTCCGGGTGCCGTCCGCGATCACCTATTCGGTGCGCAAGTTGGAGGAAGACCTGGGCGTCACCGTCTTTGACCGCTCCGGCCGTCGGGCGAAACTCACGCCGGCGGGCCGCGAACTGCTGGAGCGCGGCCGGCGTTTGCTGGCCGATGCCGAAGGCCTCGAAGACCACGTGCGCCGCATGGCGACAGGCTGGGAGACCGAGCTGCGCATCGCCGTGGACGACATTCTCGGCGCGGCGCGTCTGATGCCGCTGCTTGAGGCGTTCTATGCAACGGCCTGCCAGACACCGCGCATCCGCTTGCTCACGGAAGTCTATGGTGGGCCGACCGACGCGCTTGCCGACAACCGGGCGGATCTCGCCATCGGTGTCACGGGCGAGTTGCCCCAGCAGCCGCCACTGCGTTCGATCACGCTGGGTTGGGTGCCGTTCGTATTTTGCGTTGCCGCCGATCATCCGCTGGCGGAGCACAGCGAACCCATCTCCACGGATCACCTGCGCGCCGTGCGTGCGGTGGTGGTCAGCGACACCTCGCGCACGCTGCCGGGCCGCTCCAGTGGGTTCCTGCCGGAGCAGGACGTATTGAGCGTGCCCAGCCTGGCGGCCAAGCTCGACGCGCAGGTCCGGGGATTGGGCGTGGGATTCCTGCCCACCTGTCTCGCCCAGCCCGAAATCGACGCCGGCCGGCTGGTTCAACGGGACGTCGGCATTCAGCGCGAGCCCGCGTTGTTCAAGCTCGTCTGGCGCGCCGATCGGGAAGGGCGCGCGCTGGACTGGTTTGTCCGTAAACTGACGTCTTATGAACCGATTACTGATTTGCTTGATCCCGTGTCTGCTGCTGGTCAACCCGGTCCCGACACGAGCGAATGATGCCGTTGCCGCTTCCATCGGCGAACTGCTGGCGTATTACTTTTCCATCGAGGAGTACGCCAGCGTCTGCCGTGTTCATGCGCGTTCGGCGGCGCCGGGCGTCGAAGGTGCATTCGAAACCTGGGATGCCCGCAACCGCGCGCTGGTCGACGAACTGCAGAACCGGTTCGCCAGACTGGTGGCCGACGACCTGAAACTCGAATCTCTGGACCCGGTGGTGCAGAACGAGGTGGAGCGTAACTGGCGTGCCACGAGAAACGCCGCCGCCGCCTTCCAGCGGCAACAGCTTGCGTCGCTGGAAACCGGGCAGCTACGCGGCGCCTGTCAGCGTCTCAACGAATCCCTGCTCACGGCGGCATCGGATGTTGATCAATCGAACCAGCAGGCCTGGGAGACCGTCTTCTTCCGCGTGCCAGCGACCGAGTCGACCATCCTCGGAACCTGGGCCACCGAAGAAGACTGTGTCGGCGAGCTGTGGACCGTCCGCGCTGACGGCTCGGACCAGGTGTCGTTGCAAAGCGAGACGGTCACCTACGGATACAAGGGGCGCTGGTCTCTGGCTCGCGGATTGTTCCGGTCCACCGGCGTGGAGAACTCCGGTGCCAGGGTCACGCTCGTCGGCAATACGATCCTGGATCGCACCGGGCGGTTGCTGACGCTGGAAGTCACCCACCAGACCGTCCAGCCCCCCGGTGAAAGCTTGCAGACCACCCCGGCAGATGAGCTGTACACCGTGACTTACGAACGTTGCCCGCAGGGCATCCAGGTCACCCATCTGCAATTCGACGAACGCAATCGTCGCCCGGATCAGAGTGCGGCCCCCGAGCCGGCTCCGGCCGAGGACGACGAGGACACATTTTTCTATGCGCGGCAGCCGATTGATGAAAACACTGATGATTCCGGCGACGTTTCTCGCCGGCCTAATCGCCGCTAGCGCCTGGTTTTCGCTCAACCAGGAACCGCCGGCACCACCGCCGATGCCGGAGCGTCCGGCCATCGATGCGGAAATCGCCAAGCTGACCGAGTCCATGTACGTCGCGCGCCAGCTCGATGTCGGTGAAACCGAGGCCGCGCGCGACTATCTGGCGCTGTCCATGGATCTGGACATCCTGTCGCTGGCGGAACAGCTTGACGGCCTCAACCCCCAGCGCCGCGCTGCGGCCCTGAGCGTGCTCGCCGAGATACACGACTACCGTGCGAACTACCCGTCAACGATTGAAACGCGGGAATCGGAGCGGCAGCAGCAGGCGTTCGAAGCGATGCGGGCGGATGTGGATGCAGTGCTGGAGCGGGCGGCGGAGTTGGCGCCGGTGGGGCGGTTGCAGTTCTAGTGCCGAGGCGGCAATCGCCCGGCCTGGGATGTACTAGTGCTTGTTGGAATGCGCGAATCTGGATTTCGGCCTGACGGCCGAGCCCCTTTTGCGCGCCCAAAAGGGGCGGAAAAGGGCGGATGCCACCGCTCAGGTCGGCCTGCCTACGGCGTGACGACTGCCCTGCGATGCTCGCCACCGGCGGGCGGGCCGAAACTCGCCCGCTACGCGGCCTCAAACAGCCGGCCCGCTTATTCCGCCGGCGTCTGCGCGTCTCGGCTGAGCAGAAGGCACGGAAAACCCGCTTTGCTTGAAGTGTGGGGTTTTAGGTCCCGCTTGAACG
>NZ_CAXRDQ010000073.1:0-66288 GCF_964229365.1 Abyssibacter sp.
GGGAGCGAATTGAAACCGCCGAAGGCGGGCCCGCAGGGGGAGGCGCATGGACGCGCCGACTAACGCCGCATGGCCTGTTGTCAGGCGCAAACCGTACGGAACGGGCCGGTTTTACCGCAAGCCTGCGTTGCGAAGCGCGTCCAGGCGCTTCGCCCTTCGGGCCGGCCTCCGGCCGTCCGAATACGTTCCATACGCATTCGTGTCGTTCGCTCATTTGGAATGACCAAACCGCGCTCACTCCGCCTGGGCTTGCGGGAAAACCGACTCCGTCTTGGTGGTGTGAATAACTCAGTGTTTTCTTAAGCCTCCGTTTTACGATCGGAATGGCCCAGATCGCGGCCGGGTGCAATGACGTCGCGAATCCGCTGCTTGAGCTCCTTGGCGTCGGGAAAGCGACCATGGTCGGCGCGGTCGAACAGCGGCGCCTCGTCCAGAAGAACGCGGAACCTGCCACCGGAGGACGGGCGCAGCGCGACCTCCGCCAGGTCGTCGGCGAAGGTGAACAACAGCTCCTGCGCCAGCCAGCCCGCGCGCAGAACGAACCGACATTGTGTGCAGTACTCGATGGCGATGGATGGCTTGTCGGGCATGAGTGATGGGCGGATGACGTCGTCCTTCCAGTGTAGTCGTAGAACCCCGCGAGCTATATCCGTGTGCGATTTGCGCCACGGCGTTCGATTCGGTGGCGAAATCAGGCAAACTCGCGCGCCTCAGCCAGAGCAGGGTCCCCAGGCATGACCGCAACATCGTTCCCGCGTGAAGAGATTCGGATACTTTTGCTGGAGGGCGTCGCCGAATCGGCAGTGAATACGCTGCGCAACGCCGGATACACCCAGATCGATTACCGCGACGGTTCCTTGTCGTCGGACGACCTCAAGGCCGCCATCGCCGATGCTCATGTGGTCGGGATTCGGTCGCGCTCACAACTGACCGAAGATGTCTTTGCCCAGGCGCGGCGGCTGATGGCCGTGGGCTGTTTCTGCATCGGCACGAATCAGGTGGACCTGGAAGCGGCCGAGCGGCGCGGAATCCCGGTGTTCAACGCGCCTTATTCCAATACCCGCAGCGTGGCCGAGCTGGTGCTCGCCGAGGCGATCATGCTGATGCGCGGCATTCCCGCGAAGAACATGGCCTGCCACCGCGGTGGCTGGCTGAAGTCGGCAAGCGGCAGCTATGAGGTCCGTGGCAAGACGCTGGGTATCGTCGGCTACGGACACATCGGCACGCAGGTTGGCGTGTTGGCCGAAGGGCTGGGCATGCAGGTGCTGTTCCACGATGTCGAGCCCAAGCTGGCCATGGGCAACGCCCGGCCGGCCTCCAGCCTGCGTGACCTGCTGGCACATTCGGATGTCGTGACCCTGCACGTGCCGGACACGCCAGCCACGCGGATGATGATCGGCGAGAGTGAGATCCGCGCCATGCGCAAGGGCTCGATGCTCATCAACGCTTCACGCGGCACCGTGGTCGAGATTGAACCGCTGGCCGAGGCGTTGAAAGATGGCCATCTCGCCGGTGCCGCCGTCGATGTGTTCCCCAAGGAGCCCAAGACCAACAAGGATCGTTTCGAATCACCGTTGGTCGGCATCGATAACGTGCTGCTCACGCCACATATCGGCGGCAGCACGCAGGAGGCCCAGGTCAATATTGGCGGCGAGGTGGCGAGCAAGCTGATCCGTTATTCGGATAACGGATCCACGCTATCGGCCGTCAATTTTCCCGAGGTCCAGCTCCCCGAGCACGCCGGTTCGCGGCGCCTGCTGCACATCCATGAAAACCGTCCGGGCATGCTGTCGGCGGTGAACGATGTGTTCTCGGGCAGCCGGGTCAACGTTGATGCCCAGTTTTTGCAAACCCGTGGCTCGATCGGCTACGTGGTCATCGACATCGATGCCGATGCGCAGGGCGCCAATGCCATGCGCCAGCAGCTCGCCGCCTTGCCAGGCACGTTGCGGACGCGGCTGCTGTACTAGGGAAAACCGGCCCGTTCCATACGGATTGCGCCTGAAAACAGGCCATGCGGCGTTAGTCGGCGCGTCCATGCGCCTCCCCCGGCGGGCCCGCCATCGGCGGTTTCAATTCGCTCCCGGCGAATGGGTACTCGTCGCTTATTTGGAATGACCAAACTTCGCTTCTCGCGCCTTGCCTGGCCTGTTTTCAGGCGGCAACTTGGCGGCGGGATAGATCAGAGTTTCCCTAGGTCTCCAGCAGAATTCGGTGCCCGACACCAAAGCGCCCCAGTTAAACCGGGGCGCTTTGCGTGCTGCGTTGATGCTGGCTAGAGACGCTCCACGGCGACAGCCGTGGCTTCCCCGCCGCCGATGCATAGCGATGCCACGCCGCGCTTGGCGCCGCGTTTCTCCATTGCGTTGAGCAGGGTCACGAGGATGCGCGCGCCGGAGGCGCCAATCGGGTGGCCGAGGGCGCAGGCGCCGCCATGCACGTTCAGCTTGTCATGCGGGATTCCGATGTCCTTCATCGCGGCCATGGCGACCACGGCAAAAGCCTCATTGACCTCCCACAGGTCGACGTCGCCGGCGGACCAGCTCAGCTGATCCAGCAGGCTGCGGATGGCGTGAACCGGGGCGATGGTGAATTCGGCTGGAATGCGCGCATGCGAGGCATGGCCGAGTATCCTCGCCACCGGTTTCAGGCCCAGCGACTCTGCCTTTGATTGCCGCGTTAGCAGCATCGAGGCCGCACCGTCCGAGATCGAACTCGCGGTGGCGGCGGAGATCGTGCCGTCCTTGCGGAATGCGGGCCGCAGTGAAGGAATCTTGCTCGGGTCGGACTTGAAGGGCTGCTCGTCCTGTTCGACGGTCACATCGCCTTTGCGACCCTTGATCGTGGCAGCGATCACTTCAGAACCGAAGGTGCCGTCTTCATTGGCCTCACGAGCCCTGCGCAGCGATTCGATGGCGAAGGCATCCTGGTCCTCTCGGGTGAAGCCGTAGCTCTCCACGGTCCGCTCTGCGAATTCGCCCATCGGCGTGCGTTTCTCGTAGGCATCCTCCAGCCCGTCCAGCGCCATGTGGTCCAGCAGCTCGGCGTGGCCGAAGCGATAACCCATGCGGCCCTTGGGCATCAGGTATGGCGCATTGGTCATCGATTCCATGCCGCCGACCACGGCCGACTGGATCGAACCCGCCTTGAGCAGGTCATGGCCAAGCATCACTGCCTTCATGCCGGAGCCGCACATCTTGTTGATCGTCAGGCAGCTCACGCGGGTAGGCAGTCCTCCGCCCAGCGCTGCCTGGCGTGCCGGCGCCTGGCCCTGTCCCGCGCCAAGCACGTTGCCCATGATCACTTCATCGACCGCATCCGGTGCGATGCCCGACGCGGCCAGTGTCTGGCCGATGCTCAGGGCGCCGAGTTCGGAAGCGGTCATTGCGGACAGGCTGCCCATCATGCCGCCCATGGGAGTGCGGATGGCACCGCTGATCACAATCGGGTCGTCACTCATTACAAAAAATCCTCTTGGAACGGGGTCGCTCGCGTCGGTCCTCGGACCGACTATTTTGGCGGCAGACGCACGGCGCCATCCAGGCGGATGGTCTCACCGTTGAGCATGGTATTGGTCAGGATATGGCAGGCCAGTTCGGCAAATTCGTGCGGTTTTCCGAGCCGTGACGGGAACGGCGTAATGGCGCCAAGCGCTTCGCGGGCCGCTTCCGGCAACGCCGACATCATTGGTGTTTCAAACAGGCCTGGCGCGATGGTCAGCACGCGAATGCCGGTCTTCGCGAACTCGCGGGCCAGCGGCAGCGTCATGCCCACCACACCGGATTTGGAGGCCGCATACGCAGCCTGGCCGATCTGGCCGTCATAGGCGGCGACGGAGGCGGTGTTGACGATGACTCCGCGTTCGCCCTGCGCGTTGGCGTCCTGCTGCTGCATGGCAGCGGCCGCTAGGCGAATCATGTTGAACGTGCCGATCAGGTTGATCTGAATGCAGCGGCTGAAGGCCGCGAGGTCATGCGGGCCATCGCGTCCGACCGCCTTGCCGGCCACGACGATACCCGCGCAGTTGATCAGGGCATCGATCCGGCCACCGAGTTCGACGGTGGTGTCGACAGCGGCCTTGGCGGCGGCTTCGTCGGTCACGTTAGTGCGGATGAAGCGGACGGATTCGCCCAGCTCATCGGCAAGCGCCTGGCCGCCTTCGGCGTTCACATCGGCGATGACCACGCGGCAGCCGGCAGCCACCAGGGCGCGGGCCGTTGCACCGCCGAGGCCAGAGCCTCCGCCGGTGACCAGAACTGTGCTGTCTCTCAACTCCATTTGGTTTCGTTCTTCATTGTTTGTTGGGGGACGAAAGCCTACCGCATCCCCCGGTCAGTTCGAGAACTCCGGGAGTCGTTGCTTGAGCTCCTGCCAGAGGGCTTCGTAGGCCAGCGACGCCGGATGGCGAGGCGCAAAACTACCGACAGGGGCACGTTCCTGCCCCATTCTTTCGATGACGGACGCATAGGGGATGGATGTACCCAGCCGACGCTTCAGCCGTTTGGGTGCGTCTACAAGCAATTCGTTGTGCAGCCGGCGACGCCGATCAACCATCGAGAAGAACGGGTGCAGGCGCCGTGGCTTATGGCCTTGCGCCTTGTATTCCTCGTGCACGAAGTCGAATGCGCGCAGCGACAAATGGCTGGGGACAATCGGCACCGCCACGGCATCGGCGGCGGCGAAGATGTTTGCGGCCAGATGCGACAGGCTGGGAGGGCAGTCCAGCACCACCAGCGTGAACATCTCCCGGAACGGGGCCAACAGTCGCTTGAGGGCGTCGTTCCCCTGGACCTTGCGCAGCAGAATGTCCAGGTAGCGCAGCGAGAAATCAGCCGGCATCAGCGACAGGTTCTCGAATCGGGTCGGGCGCACGAGGCGGCCGACGGCGAGCTTGCCTTTGACCAGCTTGTCGGCATCGATGGCCTCCGAGGCCTCGGCCTCCAGGTACCACGAGCCGGCACCTTGCGGGTCCAGATCCCAGAACAGCGTCGGGTAGCCGTCACGAGCGGCAAGGTAGGCCAGATTGACCGCCGCGGCGGTTTTTCCGACGCCGCCTTTCAGATGGTAGAGAGCCAGCGTTTGCATGGCGCGCATTCTACGCAGCGAACTCAGTCTTCGGGGGAGGCCGGTGGTGTCGACGCAGCGATCTGCTCCATGGTTTCCTCGACGACCTCGATCAGTCGGGTCACGGCCTCACCGAAGAAAATCGACAGGACCAACCCGCCGATCGGCAGTGTCCACAGCAAACCTGGTTCGCTGGCGCCGCGAGGCTCGGACAGCACCATGGCGGATAGAACGAAGTAGCAACCCGCCATGATCAGCGTGCCGACCAGGACGCTCGCCATCTTGTACAGCGAGCGTTTCAACCGGATCAGCGATGGCCGATTGGGTTCGGGTAGCCGCGCCAGATGTTCGTTGGAAAAATGTCCGATGCGGGCCAGCACGCGAAAGAGGTAGAGCCCGGCGCAGATCAGGGCTGCGGCGCCCACATACGGGGTCAATAGCCGCATGGTGTCCAGCGGGGCAAAGGCCCATAGGCCAATCGAGGTGCCGAGCAGAATCGGCAGCACGCGTGTGACTTCGAAGCCCCATCGGCTACGTCGGGCAAACCGTGCGTAGGCGCGGCGTTCCAACTCCGGCGCCCGCTGCGCAATCTTCTGACGTAACGCCCGCGGCGTACGTGGCGAGTGTTCGGCGGGGCTGGGTGGCGGCTTGCTCATCGTCAGACTATTCGCTGCACCGCCACGGGTGGATTCGTTTTAGCTGTCAACAAATGGGATGACGTACAGCAGCACGGCGAAATAATGCAGCAGGCTGCCGGCGATCACGAACACATGCCAGATTGCGTGGTGGTACCGGAGCGAACGCCACAGATAGAACACCACGCCCAGCGTGTAGGCGATGCCGCCTCCGAACACGAGCAGAATGCCACCGGTCGGGAAGAGTTCGATAATCGGCTTGGTGGCGACAATCGCGACCCAGCCCATACCCAGGTAAAGCGCGACCGAAAACCATTCGTAGCGCCCGGCGGTGAAGACCTTGAAGATCACCCCGACCACGGCGAGGCCCCAGACCACGCTGAACAGGCTCCAACCCCAGGGGGGCGCCAGCACGGACAAGGTGAAGGGTGTGTACGTCCCCGCGATCAGCAGATAGATCGCAGCGTGATCGATGGCTTTGAGCACCGGCTTGGCCGTCTCGATCGGAATGCCGTGGTAAAGCGCCGATGCCGCGTAGGTGATGATCAACGTGGCGCCGAACACGCTGCAGCCGACGATGAGCTTGATATCCCCGGTGGGCGCGGCATACGCGACGAGCACCGCCAGGCCGACAATGCCCAGCACGGCGCCCAGACCATGGGTCACGGTGTTGGCGACTTCTTCGCCGATTGAATAGGTCACGCTCACGCGCGGTAGCACCGGATCAAGCGTAGGGAACCCAGACATTGGCAGAAGCCCCGGCGCTTGTCATCCGTCCGGTCACCGATGCCCGGCAGGTGTTAACGACCGCTGCGGTAACGGCGTTGACCGAGCAGTGGTGGTAGGCTCGCCACATGCAATGGATTGCTCTACTGCTGGTCGGTTTGAGCGCGCTGCTCGCCGCCCCCGATAGCCGGGCCGACGCCTCCGGTCAGGCCGTGCTCGTGTCCCTGGATGGCGCGATTAGCCCGGCTACCGCCGCGTATTTTGAGTCGTCGCTGGATGCGGCGATTGCTGACGGCGCAAGCCTGTTGATTCTTGAGCTGGACACGCCCGGCGGGCTGGACAGCGCCATGCGCGACATCATCAAGCGCATTCTCGGCAGCCCGATTCCCGTCGTGACCTACGTATCGCCGTCCGGTTCACGGGCCGCCAGCGCCGGCACGTACATTCTGTATGCCAGTCACATCGCGGCGATGGCGCCGGCCACCAATCTTGGAGCGGCGACGCCCATTCCCGTCGGCGGCTCGCCCGGCGGTTCTCCTGAGCCGAAGTCTTCGCCGGACGATGACGATGACGAGGGCGAAGACGCCGAGGCGGACGACGCCGGAGCCGACAGTCCCGCTGACGCCGGCACGGCCTCCCGGCGCAAGGCAGTGAACGATGCCGTGGCCTATATCCGTGGCCTTGCCGAACGCCGCGGCCGGAACGCCGACTGGGCCGAGCGCGCGGTTCGGGAAGGCGTCAGCCTGTCGGCAGATGCCGCGAAAGCGCAGAACGTGGTGGATCTGATCGCCACCGATGTCGCCGATCTGCTGGTTCAGATCGACGGTCAGAGCGTGCAGGTGTCCGGCGGGCAGATCACGCTGGATACGGCAGCGCTAACCGTGGAGCGCGTCGAGCCGGACTGGCGCATCGAACTGCTGTCGATCATTACCAATCCCACCGTGGCCTACATCCTGATGATGATCGGCATCTACGGCCTGCTGCTGGAGGGCTATAGTCCCGGCGCCATCGTGCCTGGCGTGGTCGGTGCGATCTCGCTGCTGCTGGCCCTGTTCGCCTTCCAGGCCTTGCCGATCAACTACGCCGGGCTCGCGCTTATGGCGCTGGGCGTCGCGCTAATGGTCGCTGAAGCCTTCGCGCCCAGTTTCGGTGCGCTCGGGCTGGGCGGTGTCGCCGCGTTCGTGTTCGGTTCCATCATGCTGATGGACGCCGACGTGCCGGGCTACGGCGTCAACCTCGGCGTGATCGGCGGGGTTGCCCTGGTGGGCTGCGCCGGCATGGGGCTCAGCATGTGGATGCTCATGCGATCGCGCAGTGCGCCGGTGTCCACGGCCTCCGAAGCCCTGAATGGAGAAACCGGTTATGCCGACACGCCGCTGGCCGCCGGTGAGGCTGGCTGGTCGGTCGTCGCCGGAGAAACCTGGAAGATTCGTCCTGCGCGGGCACTGGAGGCCGGCGAGCGGTTTCGCGTCACGGGCCGTGAGGGTCTGGAGTTGCAGGTCGAGCCGATACAACGCGCCGACTAGCCGGTTGGCACGAACAACGACGGAGGTTGCACATGACACCACTGATTTCCATCATCGTCGCGGCCGTTGTCGGTCTGATCGTTTCGTCGATCAAGATCCTCAACGAGTACGAGCGCGGCGTCATCTTCACCCTGGGTCGCTATACCGGAACCAAGGGGCCGGGGCTGATACTGGTCATTCCCTTTCTGCAGAAAATGATGAAGGTCGACATGCGCGTCATCGTCATGGACGTGCCGACCCAGGATGTCATTTCCCGTGACAATGTCTCGGTGAAGGTGAACGCGGTGGTCTACTTCCGTGTGGTCGACGCCGGCAAGGCGACGTTGCAGGTGGAGCAGTACTACGCAGCGACCAGCCAGCTCGCCCAGACCACGCTGCGCTCGGTGCTGGGCCAGCATGAGCTGGACGACATGCTCACCGAGCGCGACAAGCTGAACCAGGACATCCAGACCATTCTCGATCGCCACACCGACGCCTGGGGCATCAAGGTCTCCAATGTGGAGATCAAGCATGTCGATCTGGACGAATCGATGATCCGCGCGATTGCCCGCCAGGCCGAGGCCGAACGCTCGCGGCGCGCCAAGGTGATCCATGCCCAGGGCGAACAGCAGGCTGCCGAGAAGCTCACCGAGGCCGCCAAGGCCCTATCGGCCCAGCCGCAGGCCATGCAGCTGCGGTATCTGCAAACCCTGCTCGACGTCAGCACCGGCAGCAGCGGCCAGAACTCGACCATCATCTTCCCGCTGCCGATGGACCTGATCAAACCGCTGATGGCCAAACTCGAAGCCGACAAGGGCTGATCCGATGCGGCGGCGGCAGTGGCTTTGGATTGCGCTGGTGATGCCGGGCCTGGCGCTGGCCGCCGTGGCCGGCGGGCTGAGCGAAGCGGATGTCCAGCGCTGGATGCAAACCCGTCTGGCCTTGCACCAGCTTGCGGCCGAGAACTCCGCGCAGGCCACGCAGTCGAAGCACAAGGCTGACCGTCTCGCCGCCGCTGGCTATGACAGCGCCGCGCAGTTCCAGGCGCACGGGGCTCGCATCGCCGAGGCACGGGCTGCGCTCACCCAGGGCGCCGTGGACGACAGCGAGCAGCGGCAGCAGATCCAGCGTCTCAAGGACATGCGTGCCGCCGGGATGATCGAGCAAGGCGAATTCGAATCGGAGTTGATCGAATTGCAGAACGCGACCAAGGCCGCTCCGTCACGAAAGGACTGGGCCGGCGTTGAGCCGCACCTCGGCCAACTGCAGGCGCTCGAAAATTATCTGAATGGCCGGAGCAAGGAGGTTCCGACGTTGTGATTCAAGACGTTGTGATTCCAGAAGCGATACTGGTCGGCAAGGTGGCTGTCGCCATGGCCTTGGCCGGCATCATCGGTTTTGAGCGTGAGACCGATGGCAAGGCGGCCGGTTTTCGCACCCATATGCTGGTGGGTGGCGCCGCCGCCCTGCTGGTGGGGTCGGCCGATTTGCTGATTGACCGCTTCGGCGCAGATGCCGGTAACGCGATGCGTACGGACCCGATTCGCGTGGTCGAGGCCATTGTCGCCGGCGTGTCGTTTCTCGGCGCGGGCACGATTTTCGTGTCGGGCCAGGATCGGGTGCGCGGCCTGACCACCGCGGCCTCGTTGCTGATGGTGGCCGGTGTCGGTGTCATCGTCGCGGTCGAGGCGTGGATTGTCGCGCTGAGCGTCACCTTGCTCACGCTGTTCACGCTACATGTGCTGGGTGGAGTCGGCCCGCGGAAGAAGTGACAGAGCAACCGGCAAGACGCGCGCAGCGCCTTGCCGGTTGTTTGCAATCGTCAGTACTTGACCGAGCAGCCGTAGGGGCGCGTTGACGCCGGGTCTGGCAGCTCTCCCTGAGCCAGCGCGGCCATGGACGTTTTCACGTAATTGGTCGCCATGTCGATATCGGCCTTGTCGGCGCTGGGGACGGAATCGATGGCGCCCATGTAGGACAGCATCGTGCCTTCCTCATCAATCACGTACATATGCGGCGTGGTCTTGGCGCCGTACATTTTGCCCACCGTGCCGTCTTCATCCAGCAGCACATGCGTGGGTGCCGCTTCGCGGGATGTCGTGAGCGCCAGGGCCTTGTCCGGCGTCACATGGCCTTGCTTGCCGGGCGCTGACGAAATGATCGACAACCAGACCACCTCGTCACCGGTGTATTGCGTTTGCAGCGACTGCATGTTGCCGCTGTCGTAGTGCTTCTGGACGAACGGACAGCCGTGGTTGGTCCATTCGAGAATCACGGTCTTGCCGCTGAAATCGCTGAGCGAAATGGTCTCTCCTGACGCGCTGGGCAGCGTGAAGTCAGGAGCGGGATTGCCGGGTGCGACCTTGGCCTGGGCCACGGTACCGACAGACAGGGCGAGCAGGGCGATCGGAGCAAGCAGCTTGCGCATGGTCGAGCCTCCTGGGCAAAACGGGGTCAGAGTGCGTCAATCGCAGCAATCACTCGCTGCGGTGTCAACAATTGCGGAAGGACCTGAGGCGCCGCGCCGGCCGTGCCGGGATACAGCAGATAAAGCGGCACGCCGGTCCGGTCATGGCGTTCTAGCACCGTCGTGATCACCGGATCACGATTGGTCCAGTCTCCTTTGAGTCTGGTGACGCCGGCGCGTTCCATTGCCGCGATCACCTCGCCCGTGTTCAGCGCCACGCGTTCGTTCACGTGGCAGGTGACGCACCAGTCCGCGGTGAGATTCACAAACACGGCCTGGCCGTTCGCTTGCAATGCCGCCACGCGGTCCGGCGCGTAGTCGCCCCAGTCGCCCCCATGGGCCGAGGTGGTTTCGACGGCTTGCGCCGGTGCGCTGCGGAGCAGTGGCGAGGCCAGTAGCACGCCCGCCAGCAGCACCGCGGCCCAGGCCATGGCGGCCAGCACGACGCGCTGCGGACCGGATGCCGGGCGGCGGCCCCAGAGCCACACGGCAAAGGCCAGCAGCACGATGCCGGTCAGGCCGATGGCCATGCCGTTGACGCCGGTTTGCCGGCCCAGCACCCAGATCAGCCACACGGCCGTCAGGTACATCGGAAAGGCCATGAGCTGCTTGAAGGTCAGCATCCAGGCGCCGGGTCGTGGCAGCAGCCGCGCCGCCGCCGGCACGAAGCCGATTAGCAGAAACGGCAGCGCCATGCCCAGGCCCAGCGCGGCGAACACGGTGAGCGCAATCACGGCGGGCTGGGTAATCGCAAAACCCATCGCCGGCCCCATGAACGGCGCGGTGCAGGGGGTGGCAACCAGGCAGGCGAGCAGGCCGGTGATCAGCGCGCCGCGGTTGCCCCCTTGATGCGTCAGCGAATCACCAATGCCCATCAGGCGTGTTCCGACCTCGAAGGCGCCGGCCAGGCTCAGCCCGAGGATGAACATCACCCAGGCCAGGATCGCGACAAACACCGGCGACTGCAGTTGAAAGCCCCAGCCGATGCGTTCACCGGCCTCGCGCAATACGAGAAGACCGATCGCGAGCAGTACAAACCCGCCGACCACGCCGCCGGTGTAGAACAGTGCATGGGCGCGCCGGTGCGCGGCCTCGCTGCCCGACTGCTGCGCCACCGACACCGCCTTGATCGACAGCACCGGGAACACGCAGGGCATCAGGTTCAGAATCAGGCCGCCCAGCAGCGCGAACGGAATCGCCAGCCACAGGCTGAAACCGCTGCCACCTGGAGCCGATGCGGCCTCCACCGGAACCAGTGCTTCGGGACCGATGAGCTGCGCCTGAAAGCGCACGGCGCGTTCGTCGTCGAGCACGACGACATGCTCGGTGTGCGTCGGCGGTTCTCCCAGGTATTCACTGGTGCCGACTGAAATTTCCAGCACATCGTCAGTGCGCTGGAACACCGGCTCGTCGGTGTTGCTGGCCAGCTCGGGCGTTGCCGGGAAATAAACGGCGTTGGCGGTATCCCCCAGTGCGTCTGGCTGTAGCTGGATGCGAAGACGATCGCCGTCAACGGCGTATTGCGCGGGCACGACCAGCGGGGTGGCGATGCGCTTGCGGGTGGCCGCCAGTGCAGTCGCCCACTGACTAGGCTGTGCGGCGTCGCGGACCGGCAGCTCCAGTGTCAGATCGGCTGAGCCGGGTATGCACACGTCATCGCAGACCAGCCAGCTCGCGGCGACCACCAGCGGTAGCGTGCTGGCCTCTAGCGTGTCCGGGATGTCGATTTCGGTCAGCAGGAAATGCTCGCCCGAGTATCCGAAGTTCGTCAGCGGCCCCATTGGCTGGCGCTCGTGGAACGGCCACAGAATATCGCCGGCCTGCAGGCCCTCCGGCAGGGTCCAGCTCATGCGCGTGGGTAGACCGGAGTCGCCGGGGTTGCGCCAGTAGGTATGCCAGTGGTCGTCCGGCTCCAGGCGTAGCGCTACGGTTAGCGGTTCGCCCGGCACGGCTGCGTCCATCGCCGCCACCAGCTCGACATTGATGTGATCACGGCGAACCGGTTCGGCCTGTAGCCCCAGCGGCAACAGAGTCGAGGCGGCCAGCAGCAGGGCCACTGCGCGATGGGCGAGGGCAGACAGACGTTGCGGGCCGGCGGCGCGGCGTGCAGCGTAGCGGGAAGATTGTTCCATCGATGAGGTCTGGCTGAATGGACGACGATGACCGAGGACGATTGTCTCACAGGGTATGAGACCGATAATCGCGATATTTTTCGCAGCCGCTGCGCTGCTCGTCATGCCGGAGGCCGAGGCGGCTTTCCGCTGTGATGGCCAGATCGTCGAGACGGGCGATAGCCGCTTGCGCGTCCGTTCGCTCTGCGGTGAGCCGGACCTGGTGGATGCGGCCGGCCACTACTATCTCGGTCATGCGGTCGCCGCCGATAGCGAGACCTGGTACTACAACTTCGGGCCGCGCCAGCTCATTCGCGTGCTGCGGTTCCGGCGCGGCTCGCTGATCGATATCGATCAGGACGGTTACGGCTTCCGGTCGACGGGCGAAGGCCGATGCGGATCCTTCGATGTGGTCGAGGGGCTCTCCAAGTTTCGTCTGATCGTCCAATGCGGCCAGCCGGACGACACCGAGATCGCTCGCGTGCTCAGACCGGTCGGCCCGCGTGACTACCGCGGCTACGGCGCGCACCTGAAGGGACATCGGGTGGAAGTCGTGCGAGAACGATGGATCTACAACTTTGGACCGGATCAATTGCTCCGGATCGCCTGGATCGAGAATGGCCGCGTCGTTGATGTGGAAGTGGGCGAGCGCGGCTACCGGTCACAATGAAGGAATCGAACGTGAAGCGATGGAACACACTTGCGCTGGGTGCAGCGCTGCTGTCTGTAACGACCTGGGCGCAAGCCACTTGTGATGGACCGCTGGATGTCAGCAAGCGGCGCCTGGCGGGTGAGGAGGCCGTGCGCCTTTGTGAGGCCTATGCCGATCAGGTCGTGCTGGTCGTCAACACCGCCAGCAAATGCGGTTACACGCCGCAGTACGACGGACTGGAATCGCTCTACGATGAGTACAGGGAGCAGGGCTTCGCGGTGCTCGGTTTTCCGTCCAATGATTTCGGTGGACAGGAGCCCGGCACCGAGGCCGAGGTGGCGTCATTCTGCCGGTTGACCTACGGCGTGCGCTTTCCGATGTTCGAAAAGACGCCAACGGCGGAAGGCACGGATGATCCGCTCTACGTCGCGCTGGCCGCCGACAACCGCGGTTACCCGCAGTGGAATTTTCACAAATACCTGATCGGCCGTGACGGACAGGTGATTCGCAGCTTTCCCAGCGCAATCAAACCGGCTGACCCCGAACTGGTCCGGGCGATCGAAGACGCGCTGGGATCTTGAGCGACGATTGGCACAGACTCTGGCAGGCGCTGGAATCCGCCGTCGCCGAGCCGCGGCATCCGATGCGCCTGGGTGCGCTGGGCACCAGTGCTCGGACGCGGCCCGCCGTGCGGACCGTTGTCTTGCGAGGCGTGGATCGCGCTGCGCAGTGTCTGACGGCCTACACCGATGCGCGCAGCGGCAAAGTTCGCGACCTGCAGCAAAACCCCGCCGCGGAGTGGATGGTCTACGACGCCAGCCGCCGCTGGCAGCTGCGGTTGTCGGGTGAAGGGGCGGTGGACACGCAGGGTGAGGCGGTCGACGCGGCGTGGTCGTCGCTGCACACCGGGCAGCGACGGGAGTACGCTCTGGTCAGCGCACCGGGTGAGCCTGTCGCGCCGTCGCCGGAACAAATGCCCGAGGATGCAGGGCGTGCTCATTTCGCGTTGCTGCGTCTGACGGTGCAGCAGATCGACCTGCTGGAGCTGGGCGATGACAGACATCGCCGGGTTCGTTTTCGCCGCCTGCACGGCTGGACGCCGGAGAGGATTGCCCCATGACCCAGACAATGGAGATCGACAGCGGCGCCATCCCCGTGTGGCCACAACACCTCTCAATCGAATTGGTGCACCGAACCCCCACGATTGGCCGTATTCGCTTCGATGACAATGCGCTTTATCACGAGGCCTTGTTCGAGGCGTTGGCCGAGGCTGAGGAAGACCGGACCCGCGCGGCGCCGCGTGCCGGAGGGCATGCGCGCATCGAGGAATTCGATGCCTGGGACGTGCCGGAAGCGGAATTGCTGCGCCTGCGTGCGGTCAAGTTCTGTCGGGCACTGATGAACACCAGCGCCATCGCCCTGCAATCGGCCGACGTGCTGGTGGTGCGCCGCGGGCAGCAGATTCCGGCGCACCAGCCCGAGCATAGCGTGGCCTCGCTGACCTATGTGCTCTCCGGGGACACGGATTTCCTGTTCCAGCACGCCAGTCTGGCGCAGCATCGTTTTATCGTTCCCGAGGACACTCGTCCCGGCGACTGCTTCGCCGTTCCCAATGACATGGTGCTCAGCGTGCCGGCCGTGGCCTCGCATATTCCGCTGATGCTGGTCAGCTTCGGGTTTCGGCGGCTGCCCTAGCGGTCAGCCCCAGTCGCAGGCCCTGCTGGCGCATCAGTTCGCCGGCCGCGGGGAAGAACAGCAGCATCGCCAGTCCGTAGTTCCATTCGACGAGGTTCTGGATCGCATCCGGATCGTCCAGCAGCAATGGTGCCGGCAGGCTGGCGAGCCCGATTCCGAGCTGCACGATGCAAAGCGCCAGCATGATCCGCAGGGTCGTCGGGCGCCGATCCGCCAGGCCGTGCCAGGTCGCGGCGGTGAGCATGAGCTGGGCAAAGGCGGTTAGCGCGAAAAACATCCGGGCGCCAAAACGACGCAGCCAGTCGTACCAGGGGCCGTCGGATCCGAGAAAGGTGGCATAGAGAATCAGGAACAGGCCGCCGGCGAACCCCGCACAAAGCAAGGTGATCCCCGCTAGGTTTCGACGCAGGTCCAGGCACCAGAGCCCGGCGACCATCCAGAACGCCATGAGCACGACGCCTGCCGGAATCACCAGCGCCTTGAAGATGAAATAAGGCGTTCCATGGCGTCCGGTGGCGCTGACCGAAGTGCAACCTTCCAGCAGTGGCATGCACTGAGGGACCAGCCCCTGCTGCATCGACCACACCGTGCAGATCAGCACGGCGACCAAGGGCAGACCGCCGCTTAGCCAGCCCAGCGGAGCGACGGAGAGCCTGCGTTGATGAGCGACGATTTGCATGGTCGCGATGGACCTGGTCAGCCGTCGACGCGGAACTCGACGTGCTCGCGCCGGATCCAGCCCCAGCGATCGAGGTCGCGCACGTACACCCGATACCAGTGCGGCATCCGGTCGAATACCAGCACCTCCATGCCGCCAGCCAGCGCGTGGCGCAGGCCGTAGCCGGATAGCGCTTCCGGTCGGTCGTAGAGCACGCCGCCGTCCATGCGGACGTGATAATCGCGGCCCGCGATCAGATGCGCCTCGCGTCTCAAGGCCGGCTCGTAGCCTTGATCGGCTGCCGAGCGGTAAAGCGAAAAGGCTGCCTGCTTGGAACGGTCAACACCCACGCCTTCCTCATACATCGTGCCGAGTTCGTGTTGCGCTGCGGCCATGCCTTCGCGCGAGGCCACGGCATACCACTTCGCCGCCTCCGGATAATCGCGAGGAATGTAGCGGCCCTGATCGTAGTGATTGGCCAGTGACCATTGACTGCTGAGGTCGCGTGCATCGATTCCGGGGCGCAGGTCCGAAATGATCGGCGGTACGTTCCGCGTCATCGGAATGTGATCCATCGGTTCATCGCAAAGCGCGGGCTTGGCCACGTAGTCCGGCGTCAGGCAGACGTCGTGCCAGTCGCGGTTCTTCCACCCCTGTGAGCGGAAATACAGCTCGGCGGATTCCACGACTTCCGGGCCGGTGCGATAAGTGGTGATCGGGTCATTGATGACCGTGTGCAGAGCCGGAGGCTCGGCGGCAATGGCCGCCTGGGCCAGTGCAGTCGCGATCAGAAGCAGGGCGGGGCGCATATGCGCAGGGTACGCGCCGGCTTGCGCCTTGAAAATCGCTGGTGTGGTGCGCGGTGCTTACAAATCGCCTACCAGGCCCAGCCTGCTGGCCTCCAGCGCGGCTTCGGCGCGGCTGGAAATATTGAGCTTGCGGTAAACCGCCTTGACGTAGCCGGCGGCGGTGTTGCGCGTGACCCCCATGCTCTCGGCCACATCCGGCAGACGAAAGCCTTTGGCGATCAGGGTCAAGACCTCGCGCTCGCGCGGCGACAGCGGGACCTCCGGTTCTTCGTGTTCATGGGCGAAAATCCGCAGCAGCCGCTGCGCCACGCGTGGGGACAGCGGCGGCTCCCCGGCCGCGATGCCGCGCAGCGACTTGATCACACGGTCGCGGGACTGATCCTTGAGCAGATAACCGGTGGCGCCAGCCCTCAGTGCAGGGAACAGGTGCCGATCGTCGGCGTAAATTGTCGAAACAATGATGTGCGGCGTCTGGCCGCCATGGGCCAGCTTGCGGATCAGCTCGATGCCCGAGCCGTCCGGTAGTCCGAGATCGATCAACGCGAGTTGCGGAACAGCGGCATCAATGGTCTTGCGGCCGGATTCCACACAATCGGCCTGTCGCACCACCATGTCGGGGAAGACCTCTTCCAGCACATCGCATAGCCAGACGGCCGAGGCGGGCAGATCTTCGACCACTAAACCCTGCAGCAGGGAGGCGGTGTCGCTGGCGGATGCTTCGTTCATGACGCGATCATCGCCTGAACCTCGGTCGCCGGGCTCCCCTCAGATGGGGGGATCGGCACCCGCAGCACGACCTTGGTCCCCCCTTCGGTGCCCGGATCCCAGTCGATGTTGCCGTGTAGTTCCTCTGCCCGTTTGCGCATGTTCGATGTCCCCCGCCCCTTGCCGATGCGCTCCTGCGGAAAGCCTTCGCCGTCGTCGGTGAAGTCCATCAACAACAGCTGATCGGTTGCGCTGACGCGGATACGAATGCGCGAGGCACCGGCATGTCGAACGCTGTTGCTAATCGCCTCGCGGGCGATGCGGTAAAGGTGCAGGGCATCGGCTTCGGGCAATTGCGGGTCGGGCACGTTCGGCGCCTGCTGCCAGATCAGCGCCACGCCCATGGTGTCCAGCCGCTGTTCCATCTCGTCGCGGATCTGGGCAAGGATTTCCAGCAGCGACCCCTCGGCCGATTGCGTGCTGGACACCACCGCGCGTAGGTCCTGCAACACGTCGCGGGCCAGCGCGCTGACCTCGGGCGCATGTTCACCATGGGCCAGCGTGAGCAGGCGGCCGCCGATGTCGTCGTGCAGATCCCGGTAGATGCGCTCACGCTCGGTGGCGACCGCTTCGGTCGCATTCTGCGCAGACGACAGCGACGCCGCGGCCGCACGCAAGACCTGTATTGCCCGCCGCTGTCGCAGACAGACGCCCGCCAGCAGGACCATACCGGCGGCGAGCAACGCCGCGACCAGCCACCACTCAGGCACGGCGCCATCCTCCTGCGGGGCGGTCCCACGGTGGGTGATTGTTCTTATTGGACATGGCTAGCGAGTTCTCCCTGTCGCCAGTGTTAACCGAGCGTGGCTGTACGTTCAAGCTGAACAATCAGTGCCGCAGACGGTCTCAAGCGAAGCACGTCACGCGCGGGGGTGGTCCGACCGAATGGTGCGAGATGAGCGAGTACAAACGATCCCGGTCTCTGGCGGTCTGCCTTTGCACGGTGATCACCCTCACCGGTGTCAGCCCCACGTCAACCGCGTGGGGCGACGGCAACAATCAGCTACTCATCGGCGGTGCCTATTTCTCACCGCGAGAGCGTAGCGACCCAACCTACACCGAGTTGCAGGACAGCGCGCTGGGCGCGGTGCTGGGTATCGATCCGACGTTCACCTCGCCGGGCACCAAGGCGCATGTCTCCGAGTCCCAGACGATCTTGCTCGCCTATGCGCGTGCGTTCACCGATCATTTCACGGTCAAGCTGGAAGGCGGCATCCCCCCGAAGTTTGAGCTGAAAGGCGAAGGCGTGGTGCAGCCTACGGGGCCGTCTGGCAACGTGATCCAGGTGGACCTTGGTGCGCCGGAGAACAATCCGCTGGCCTCCGCGAGGCTCTGGGCGCCGACGGTGTTGTTCCAGTACGTGTTCCGCGACCCCTCCCGCGCGTTTCGCCCCAGTGTGGCGCTGGGCACCACCTACACGTTCTACACCGACGAGGAGCTGGACCCCGACTTCCGGGACGCGCTCAATCAGCAATTCGGCCGCACCCTGGCGCTGGCGACGGGCAATCCCGGAGAAACGTCGGTTTCAGCAGAAGCCGAAGGCGGCTTCGGCTACATCGCCAATGTCGGCTTCGACTGGCGGTTTTCCGAACGCTGGTCGGTGATCGGGTCGGTGTCGTTTCTTCGGTTGGCCGAGACCTCGACCATCGCGATTCACGCGGCTAACGGCGAGCGCCTCGCCACCAGTAAAGTGCACATCGATGTCGATCCGGTGATCAGCGCCTTGCTGCTGGGGTATCGATTCTGAATGCGACGATCTGACCGGGCCGGACGGTTATGGTGATTGGTATCGCTCTGCTTCAAAGCGTTGCAGTTGCGAGGCGGCTTGGTGCCAGCGAACCGCGCCGGTATCGGGCAGGGCTCCGCGTAGCTGCAGGAGTGTTGCCCGTGTGCGTTGATTCTCGACGCAGTGTGTCGACAGGCTGGCGGTGATACGCCGAGCGGATGCCGCACTGCGAATGGCCAGACTAGCGCCCAGCGCGCGGATCCAGGCATCGCAGGCGCCCGGTTGATTGCCGGCGGCCTGGAACACCGCACCCAGCTCATCCAGCGTGGCCGCCACGCCAGCTCGAACGCCTTGCTGCCGATACAGGGCCAGTGCCGACTCCAGCCACTGTGTCGCGATAGGGAGGTCACCCGCCCGCACCGCTGCAGTGGCGCGCAGCCGCTGGATCCGGGCGCCGACTGTTGCATCACTCGCGTGCAGAGATACCGCGCAGTCGGATGGACCCAGGCGCAGCTGTTCACGGCAGGACAGAAGGCGGGCAACTTCGCCCAGCGCGTCGCTACGCCGTATAAGTGTTTCGACGCGTTGGATCGCGAGACGGCTGTGGCCCTGCGCGGCATCGACACGCGCCAGCATATAGGCGGACTGCGCTCGCGTGATGGCCGGGACGGCTTGGCGTCGCGCCAATGCGTCAAGAGTCGGTGCGAGTTCGGCAGCGGTTTCGATCTCACCGCGGATCAACGCCACTTCCAGTTCACCCATGAGTCCGCGCAGCTGCACATCGGTGTCGTCGAGTGCGCGGGCCACCTGCTGGGCATCACGAAACCGGCCGCGGGCCCGGTTGAGTTCTTCGGCGGCAAGGGCGCGCTGACCTGCGCCCAGCAGTTGCTCGGCTTCGCCAGACGGGCTCGAGGCGACATCAGGCCGCCCGACACATGCAGCGAGTACGCCGGCCGCCAGCCATGTGATCCAGCGGTGCGTCATTGGGGCGGAAGGACCTGGCGAGTGGGTTGTTCCGCGGCTTCCTGGCGTTCTACGCCGCGTGAGATTGGCCATGTCGTATTGACTGCCTCGACTGTCTTGCCGACCTCGTCGAGCAGGGCCTGAACGTCCCGCACCATGCCCGGCATGACCTCGCCCTGGTCGGCCAGCGTGGCCATCAACTGGCTCGCATTGGCTTCCAGCACCATCAGGCTTTCGGATAGCTGCGGGAGCGTTGCCGTCGCCGCCGACACGTTCTGCATCATCGGGCCGAATGCCGCGACTTGCTGCTGGAGGTCGCGCGTTAATGCCTGCGTGTTCGCGAGTGTTTGCTCCAGCGCTTGCAGCGCGTCGGGCTCACGAATGAGCCGCGGCAGGGTCCCATCGCCACTCACGAACGAATCGCCCAGCTGACGCAGGCTACCCGTCACGGAGGCGACATCGTTGACCATCTGCTGCAGTTGCGAGACGCCCTGATCGGAGGGCGCATTGAGCTGATTCAGGATGTCCGCCAGATTCTGCATTGCCGGGCCGATCTCACCGATCGCGTCATTGAGCGATGCGCCCGCCTGGGCTTGAAGCCGGGCTCCCGGAAGCACCGGAGCTGCTCGCTCGCTGCCGCTGCTGATGTCGACCGTGGCGCCGCCCAGCATCGAGGGCGCGCCGACCGTGGCCACCGAGTCACTCCGGATAAGGTCGCCGTAGGTCGATCGAATTTGCAATGCCACGTCGATGCGCCCGGCCTCGTCGACCTCAATCGAGCGCACCCGCCCGACTTCAACGCCTGCGGCGTAGACCCGCGTGCGTGTGCTCAAGCCTTCTGCCCGGTCGGTGAGTACATGCAATGCAAAGCTGTCTGTCAGCAGAAATCCGATGCGATCGTTAAATGTCAGGCCCGCGATGAGCAGCAAGAACGCACCGATCACGAAGACACCCACCAGGCGTTCCTGCCAGCTGTAGTCCAGCGTGTGTACGTAGTGCACACGGCGCGGAGGTCCCATTGCCGGGGTGTCCGGCCTGTTGTCAGATGGCTGCATGCGAGTGCGTGTAGGTGCCCAGGCGGCGCAGATATGCCACCCAGCTGGTGTGTCGATTGGTGAGCGCGAAGGCCTGTTCGCAAGAGAAGACAGCGGACCCCTGTGCGTCCAGGTAGATGGTCTGGTCCGCGTGATGCCGCGCAAACTCGAGATGGGCGGTCTCGACCACAAGCGTGCAATTGAATTGCTCCGCAACGGCGAGCAGCAGGTCGGCGAGGGTCCGCCACTCCTCCACACTGTCCAGCTCGAACGGCTCATCCAGAAACAGGATCGGCGGCCCGTTGCCCAGCGCTCGGGCCAGTAGTGCACGCCAGCGGGCGTCCTGGTTCAGGAAGGCTGGCAGCGCATCGCGATCTGCTTTGAATGCCACCGCATCGAGCAATTCATGGGCCGCGGCCATGGCATCGCGGCGCGGCATCCTGCGGTGGTACATCAACGGCAACATGACGTTGGCGCAAGCGCTGAGGTTGCTGAGCAAAGGAAACGCGTGGCTGATGACCGCCGACCCATTGCGTGCGCGGCGGCGCCGTCGGCGATCCGGGGCCAGCAGATCGACGCCGCACAACGAGTGCGTCTGACACTGCGCGGGCTCCAATCCGGCGAGCGCGAACAGCAGGCGGTTGCGATGATGGCCACCGCGTGCCGCGATGACGAGGACGCTGCCAGCCGGGACGTCCAGATCCACCGCGGCTGACGACGGATAACCTGCAGGAGTCAGATTGCGACATTGCAGAGCGAGATTCATGGCAGTTCCAGCAACGAGAAAAACGCGGCAATCACGAAGACCAGCGCATAGCTCGATGCGATTGCCTGCTGCGTGCGTTGCGGCACTTCCGTCCGGGAAACCTCGACTTTGAGCGCGCAGAAACAGGCGGTGCCCGTGACGACCATGCCGAAGAGCAGATTCTTGAAGATGAAGATCAGGCCATCGCCGGGCGTGATGGCCGTGGCCAGCGCCGGCAGTAGCGACAGCTGCTCGGTGCTCAGTAGCAGTGGGCTGATCAGGCTGCCGCCGATCAGCGCGACGGCGGCGAAGTAAATCGCCAACGCCAGCTGGGAAATCGCACCACCGATAAGGCGCGGGGCCACGAAATAATCCGTGAGCCGAATCCCGAGCAGGTCCAGCGCGGCCACCTCCCGGTTCAGTTTCATCTGCGCCAGGTCCACCGCAATGGCCGACCCGCTGCGCCCGATCAGGATCACTGCGGTGAGCAGGGGGCCGAGTTGCAGCGCCAGTCCGACGACCAGCAAGCGGGCCAGCTCTTCGGATTCTCCTATCGAGGACCCTGCCATCAGTAGAGGTGGGGTCAGCGCCATGCCCATGGCCAAGCCAATGAGCAGTAGCAGGGGCAGGGCATCGACACCGCTGAACAGAATCTGGACAACCACCGCACGGCGCGTGGCGCGGTTGCGAACGGGGCTGCGCTGCCACCAGTGCAGCAAGGCCTGGAGCATGAACGTCACCAGGTCCACGACAAACAGCAGCGAGGCGCTGGCGCTGCGTCCCACCGCACCCGGGAAGCCACCCACGCGTCGCCCCACCGCTGGCCAGCGGCTGCCCTGTACTTGCGAGCTTGCGTCCCCCAAGAGCTGTCCCCGTCGCGGCCGCCGACACCCACCGGTGACGGTCCCCTGCAGCCTGTGCATCCGATTATGAAAGCCGGAGGGTAAAGCGCAAGTGCTCGACGTGCCTCCTCCAAAAGAGGAAACAGCGGCGCCGAGGCACGAGACCGGCACACCCCCGTCTGGGGGGTATGGACCGAAGTGGCTCATGCCTAGAGTTTCCTGGACCAAGTCCCCGGGGAGTGGAAGCCATGCCTGTACGACTCAGAGTGTTGATCTGCGCCATCGTTGCGCTCTTGCTTGCCGCCTGCGGTGACCCTGCAGAAATCAATCTGCTGAACACGACTGAGGGTCAAACGCAGCTCACGGCACCTGGCGGTACGGTCACGCTGACGACATCGGCCGGCACGCTCAGCCAGGCGCGGGTCATCTCCAATCCGGCACCGAATGCCGCTCCGGCCGGCGTGAACTTCGCCCATGGATTCTATGACTTCAGCGTGACCGGACTGACGCCGGGCGGTACGGTGGATGTCACCATCCGGCTGCCGTCGGGTTCCAATCCGAACACCTACTACAAGGTGCAGAACGGGCAGTTCTCGCAGTTCGATTTCAATGGCGTCGACGGCGCGCGCTTCAATGGACGCACTGTCATCCTGACGCTGGTCGACGGCGGTCGCGGCGACGACGATGGCGTCGCCAACGGGGTGATTGTCGACCCCGGCGCGCCGGGCATCACGACCACCGGCGGCGGCACCACGACCCCGGCCACGATCAATAGCGCGCTGGTCGGCAGTTACACGTTGACGTACAGCGAGGCCGCTGCGGGCGGTCCGTTCAGCGACGGCGACACCGTGGCGGTGACCGTCGCGGCCAACGGCAGCCTGATGGTGCCGGCGGGCAGTTTGAGCAGTCCGTTCTACCGGAGCTTCGGCGGCACGCCGAATACCGCAGAGATCATCTGGCTGGATGCCACAACGCAGATCGAATATGCCCTGTCGGACAATCACGCAGGCAACTTCAACGAAATCAACATCGGCGATGCCAGTCAGGCGCAGGGGAGTGGCGTGCCGGCCTTTCTGGGTCAACTCCGGATGGGTTCCACGGGTGGGCCGGACAACACGCCAGATGCCTTCGCGTTCGCCGATCAGACCGGCGTGGCGCTGGATACCGTGGTCACCTCGAATACCGTCACGATTTCCGGCATCGACTCCACCGTGAACGTATCGGTGACAGGCGGCGAATGGTCGCCGAACTGTCAGCCCAGCGGCTTCACGTCCGCCGATGGCGTGGTCGAAGTCGGTCAAACGCTTTGCGTGCGGCACAGCTCGGCGAGCACATTCGACACCACCGTGACCACGACGCTGACCGTCGGCACGGTGATGCAGGCGTTCACCTCGCGCACGATGGCTTCGGCAGCCACCTACGACGTCGCCGGCGCGATTGGCGGTGCGGGTAGCACGGGCAGTTCTGGCCAGTGGGAGCTGTTCATCAATGGCGGGCTGGTCAATGACGGGCCGCTCAACGATGGCGCGGTGACCTACAACGCCGCACCGGTTGCCGATGGCGCAAGCTACCAGGTTGTCGCCTCTCCCGTCAGTGGCTTGAGCTGTGCCGTGGCGAACGCGTCGGGCACGATCAGCGGTGGTGACGTCACCGGCGTGGATATCAACTGCTCGCAGGCGGCGGGCTTTGACATCAGCGGCACGATCGCCGGCCTGCCGAGTTCCGGTTCAACCGGCACATACGAGCTGGAAGTCAACGGCACGGTGGTCGCCAGCAACGCCATGACCAATGGGGCTGCCACCTACAACCTCTCTCCCGTTACCGACGGTGCCGCGTACATCGTGCGTGCGTTCGCCCCGGCCGGGTTCAGCTGCACGGTGTTGAAGGCAGCCGGTACGGTGTCCGGTGCGGATGTCACGGGCGTGGACATCAACTGCATGAGTACTCAGGCCGCGACCTATTCGGTCTCGGGCGCCATTTCCGGCGCAGGTACGGGCGGCAGCAGCGGCCAGTGGGAAGCCTTTGTCGGCGGCTCGCTGGTGGCGGATGGCCCGTTGGCCGACGGCGCCGTGGTTTACGCCACCGGCGTGGCCGATGGTGCGAGCTACGAAGTCACGGCCTCGCCGGCGGGCGGGTTGGTCTGCAGCGTCGCCAATGCCAGCGGTACGGTGTCCGGCAGTGACATCACCGGCGTGGACATCAGCTGTTCGACTCCGAGCACCTACACCCTGTCGGGGACCATCTCCGGCGTGCCGGGCACCTCCTCGATGGGACAGTGGGAACTGCTGGTCGGCGGCGGTCTCGCCAATGACGGAGCGCTGCGCAATGCTGCGGTGACCTACTCAGCCAGCGTTGCTGATGGGAGCGACTACACGGTCCGTGCGCAACCGTCCTCCGGGTTGGTCTGCAACGTGGCCAATGGCAGCGGGACTGTCAGCGGCGCGGACATCACGAACATCGACATCACCTGCTCTGAGGCGGGCCGTTATAGCGTTGATTTGTTCATCACCGGCATGGATGCCGGAGCCACGCTGGATTACCGCTTCACGCTGGATGGCGTGCCGCTGGAAGATACCTACACGCAGACCAATTCCGCCGTGCGCATTGCTGATGGCACCGCCGAGGAGGGGGCGTCCTACACGCTGGAGATCATCCGCCAACCGGCCGGTCAGCGCTGCACGCCGACACCAACCTCGGCCGCGGGCAGCATCCCGGCGCGTGACCTGATCCTGAATGCGGACTGTGCCGACGTGATCGGCGGGCTGGCACCGATCGCCACGCCGCCCAATGGCACGATTCTCGATGTGGAATGGGGCAATGGTCGCTTCGTCATGGCCGGACAGTTCAACAGCCTGCCGTTCGTGACCACCGACGGTCAGACCTTCACCGGCGGCGGCAGCTTTGGCGGCGGGCCGACCGATATCGCGTTCGACGGCAGCCAGTTCATCGCCCTGCGCAGTGCGTTTTTGTCGACCAGTACGGATGGCACGAACTGGACCGACCTGCCGGGCAACCAGGCCATTCTCAACATGCAATACCTGCACGCTCAGCAGGGCCGGTACGTGGGGGTGGGGCTCGGTGGTCGCGCCTTTCTGTCCAGCGATCTGAGCAACTGGACGGAGGTGGCGACCGGCGGGTCGACCAACCTTCACGCGATCACCGAGCACAACGGGACCTACGTGGCTGCCGGGCTCGATGGTCAGATTCTCACCAGTATCGATGGGGGTAACACCTGGACGCTGGCGACACCGATACCCAACAACCCCGACCTGCGCGAGGTGATCTGGGACGGCAGCCAGTTCGTGGCGGTGGGGCAGAACGCACTGGCCATCAGTGCCGACGGGTTCAACTGGCTGTCGCTGGGCGGTATCAACGGCCATATCCGCGACATCACCGTCGCCAACGGGTTGTACGTGCTGGTCGGTGACGATGTCATGCTAATCGGGCCGAGTCTGCGCGATCTGACCGGCTACGCGCTGTCCAGTGATCTCTACACGATCGCGACGGGCTCGATTGGCACGATCGCGCTGGGTCAGAGCAGCCTCGGGTTCTTTGGGGATCCGCAGGACACCGCGCCGCCCAAGGCATCCGATGCCTGGCGGATGGTATCGCCCCGCCAGACCTACAATGACCTGAACCGGGTGGTCTGGGATGGCACGCAGTTCATCACCGTTGGTGGTCGTGGCCAGATCTTCCGCAGCACCAACACCGAATTGTGGGTGGCCGCGAACACGCCGGCGCTGGTCGATTCGACATCGGGGAATCTGGGGGCCTTTGCCTCCGATGGCCAGACCTTCATCGCGGCAGTCTCACGCGGCACGACGCTCAAGAGCTTCGACGGCAATTTGTGGGGTGAGGTCGAACCTGCGGAACCTGTCACCGAGATCTACCACAACGGCACGCAGTTCGTGGGCCGTGATGGCAGCACGACCTATGTCAGTCCCGACGGTCACAGCTGGACCCAGGCCGCTGACGATACGCCCTACATCGCGGCTCTCCAGGCCAACATGAGCCCAACGGTGGCGTACGACGGCACGACGTTCTACCGCATCCTGAACGGCAACACGCTGCAGAGCAGTGCAGATGGCCGAAGCTGGGTCACGGTGTCCGGCCAGCACTTCCTGAACCAGGGCGCACCGCGGGCGATGATCCACGACGGCTCGCAGTTCATCGTGGTGGGTGTGCGCGGTTACGTTTACACCAGCACCGACGGGCAGAGCTGGACCAACGAGGGTCGTGTCGGCGAAGCCGTCGAGCAGCTCAACGACATCGCCTACGACGGCACCACCTACGTGGCGGTCGGCCACGACGGCCAGATCTGGGCTAGCACCGACGCACGCAACTGGGATACCCGCAGCCACCATGCGTCGTTCACCATTAACGACGTGGTCGTGGCCGGTGAGCGTCTCGTGGCTGCGGGTGGCCGGATCGTGCTGGACGAACAGGGCAACGAGGACGGCGAAGTTCCGGTCATCGCGATTAGCCAGGATGGTGGATTCAGCTGGCAGGAGCAGCCCCTGCCGATGGATTACCAGTCGCCCAACGGTCGCGTGCCGCTGTTTGAAATCGAATGGAACGGTATGCAGTTCGTCGCGGTTGGCGGTCCGATCACCTCGGCGACCTTCGGGGAGGACGGCAGCGACAACCGCGTCATCGGCTACGTGAGCGCAGATGGTCGCAACTGGACGCTGGAAAATACGCTGGTCCGCGGCACCTACGCGGATCTCGACGAGGCGGCTGGCACCTTCCTGGCCTACCCGCAGTTCGGATTCTCCAGCAGCGAGATTCGCCGCGATCTGGGAACGGGCTGGACGGACATCTCCGGCACGCTGCCCGAGCAGGTGTATAGCGGCACCACGGGCCGTTTCCATCCGCTGGACGTGATGCACGACGGCAGCCAGTACCTGTTTGGCGGTGGCAGCGGCAAGCTGTACAGCTCGGCTGATCTGACCAACTGGACAGAACTGCCGCCCGGCGTGTCCAGCCCCATCAATGAGATTCGGCTCATCAACGGTCGGTACTTCGTGACGACCACGGGTGGGCTGTCCTACAGCGACGACCTGGTGAACTGGACCACCGTGTTCAGCGGTGGAACCTCGGATGTGCGTGGTGTCGGCAACTACGTCGTCGTGGCCGCGTCTCAGGGTAGGCTGTGGGTCAGCGAAGACAACGGCGCCCGCTTCGAAGGGGCCAACCTGCCGGGTACGTCGTCCAACAGCCCGGCTTGGGAGCAGGTGCTGGAAGCCTTTGGCCAGCCGGTGGTGCGGTCCGGCCGGATCTTCATGGACTTCCGTCCCTAGACATGCCCTGACAGCGCTGCCGGAGCGTCGCCACCGGCGGCGCTGTCGTTTCCTGTTGGCGTAGAATCCGGCGTCATGTTTCCTGCAATCCTCATTGGAGCCGTGATCGGCTTCGCGTTCGGCCGGCTGCCCGGCCTGTTGTTTGGGGCCGCCGCCGGCTGGTGGCTGGCGCGGCAGATCAGCCGTGTGTCACCCACACGTCTGATCGCTGGCGCGGCCCAGCACCAGTTTCTGGAAGCGACGTTCGCGGTAGCCGGAGCCATCAGCAAATCCGATGGCCGGGTGGACCAGTCCGAGATCGCCGCGCTGGAGACCATGATGCAGCGGTTCCGATTCACCCCAGAGCAGCGCAAACAGGCCATCGCCGCGTTCAATCGCGGCAAGCAGGCGGGTTTCGACGTGGACGCCGAGGTGCGCAGTTTTCGCAGTACTTGCCGCGGGCAGGTCCATCTGATTCAGGTCTTTTTGACCGCCCAGATTCAGGTGGCGATTGCCGATGGCCAGATCACCGACAACGAACGCGAACTCATCTTTCGCGTTGGCCGGGGGCTCGGGCTGTCTGAACAGGATCTCGCCCGCCTTGATGCATCGCTGCGCATGGCGCAGGGCGGCGGGTCGGCCGGGGGGCGCCGGCCGCCGCAGCGAGACGAACTCGCCGACGCTTACAAGATCATCGGCGTTGACGCATCGGCCAGCGACGCCGAGGTCAAGAAGGCTTACCGCCGCCTGATGAGCGAACACCACCCGGATCGCCTGGCAGCCAAAGGCCTGCCTGAGTCGATGCGCGCCGTGGCGGAGCAGAAAACCAGTGAAATCACCCGGGCTTACGACCTGATCAAGCAGGCACGGGCGGAGTAAAAACCGGGGAATCCCGTCGTTCACGTTCAGCGTAACGGCTGGCCTGATTCCTGCTGCCCATAGCGCTTCCGATTGGACGGGCGATACGCGATGGGCAGATTGCTCGGCACCTTGGTTAGCGCTGCGCTGGTGGGCGTGTCCCCAGCCTGGGCAGCGGGCGGATTTTCATTGCCGTTTGATTCGGTCGGCGCCAGCGGCATGGGCTTCGCCGGCGTGGATGCGGCTGACTACGATCCTGGTGCCGCAGTCCGCAACCCGGCCCTGCATGGCCTGGCCCTGGAATCGGGTCTGGCGACCGGGGCACATTTTGCCCATTTGTCGACACAGTTCCAGGGAGTCGCGGTTCGCGAGGGTACCGACGGCTCAACGATCAGCGGCGGTAACAGCGGCCGCAGTGGTCGTGTGGACGCCCCGATTCCGGACTGGACCTGGACGCGACGCATGAGCGACCGCTTCGCCGTCGGCGTGACGCTGGCCGCCCCCTACGGCACATCCCAACACCGGGATGCGGATTGGAAGGGGCGCTACAACGCCATCGACACGGTCATTCGAGGGATCGAGCTCACCCCCGGTGCTGCCTGGCAGGTCACTCCGCGGCTGCGTGTTGGGGTCGGCGCGCGACTGCATTGGTTCGACTTCGAGTATTCAAACGATGTCGACCTGGGCGCAATCGTTCAGCGCGAGGTTGAGGCGCGCGCCGGGGCGGATCTGGCCACGCCGGCTTGCGCCCTCGCCGGGGAAGAGACATTGCCGGGCAAGTACGACTTCCGTCACCGCGCCGAGGCCAGCCGTTTTACCGCTGCCTGGCAAGCCGGCCTGCGGATGGCGCTAACTGACCAGGTCGCCGTGGGGTTGAGCTATCTGTCCCCGATCGAGCACGGATTGCACGGTGATGCCACACGTCAACGCCTGGGCTGGACCCTGGAGGACTTTGAAAACGACCCTTGTTTTTCAACCACGCGCGTCGCCTTGCTGGCAACGGGCGGCTCCTTTGAAGAGGAGGTCGTGGCGCTGGTGCGGGCTGCCACCACCGATACCGGGTTCGGCCTCACCCTGACGCTGCCGGAGACGCTGTCCTCCGGCGTCGCTTGGACGGTTGATCGCTGGACCTTTGCCAGCAGCCTGCGATGGACCCGCTGGTCTCGGTTCGACGAAGTCATCATCCGCTTCGATAACGCGACGCCCACGGTTCGCAGTCGGCTGGAATTCCAGGACGCCTACCTGGTTGCGCTCGGCATGCGCTACCAGCTCAACGAACGCTGGACGCTGTCTGCAGGCGTGGCCGGGGAGTCGGCCGCCGTCAGTGACGAGAATCGGAGCGCGACTTCTGCAGATGCAGGCCGCCTGTACCTCACGGGCGGGTTTAGCTGGGTGGTCAACGAGCGACGGACGGTCGACTTCAGTACCGGAGTGCTACGTAGCCGCGGGGGCGAGGTTGATGATGTCGACCCGATGACCGGCAACCGAGTCACGGGCCGTTACCAGCCACTGACACTGCTTTGGTTCGGCCTGCGAATGCGCTGGCGTTTGTGACCGATGCGACAGTCCGGCCGCGTGCGCCCTCCATTTGGCTCCGGCATCTGCGAAGATCGGCGTTGAATTTGCATTGAATACAGGCGTCGTGCATGGCAAGCCTTGCCTGCACTGTCGACCGTGTCGGGCTTTGCCATTGAAATCGAACGGTTAGAGTGTGGCAGACGGAACTGCGGTTAATCGATCCGAATAGGGAGGTTTCACGCGATGTTGAGAATTGTCGTGCTCGCAATCATGGCGAGTCTGTACGTCAGCAGTGCTTCGGCTGCGGCCAAGCAGCGGGTCTGGATTGAAGTCAAGCCGGGAAAAATGGCTGCGGTCGCCAATGCACTGGGCCAAGAAAGCTCGCTGGAACGGCACTACCGCTTCGATGCGATCAACGCCTTCGTGGTCTCGGCGCCGGCGGGCGTGATCGACCGGCTGCGCCGTAACAAGCGGATCCTTTCGATCGAGCCGGACGTTAAACGCTACCCCATGGCGCAGGAGGTGCCCTATGGCATCGACATGGTGCGCGCACGCGACGTCTGGGACCTGGATCGCGACGGTGTGATCGATTCTGGTGCGGCGACCGGCGCAGGCGCCACGGTTTGCATCATCGATTCCGGGATCTCTGCGGCACACGATGATCTCGCGGCCCTGAATCTGGTCGATGGGACGCCGACGGGTTGGGATACCGATACCTGTGGTCACGGCACGCATGTCGCCGGCACCATCGCCGCGGTTCATAACGACCTCGGCGTTGTCGGCGTGTCGCCCGGACAGGTGAACGTGCTAATCGGCAAGGTCTTCGACGGCCCCGAATGTGCGTGGTCGTACTCGTCCACGCTCGCGGACATCGCCTTTCAATGCGCGGAGGCGGGCGCCAACGTGATCAACATGAGTCTCGGCGGCGGCAGTGCGCAGACGCTGGAAGAAGCGGCCTTCGACTGGATCGAAAGCGTCGGTACGCTGTCGATCGCGTCGGCGGGGAACAGCGGCACGCGCGCCTACAATTACCCGGCAAGCTATTCGTCCGTGGTATCCGTCGCGGCGGTGGACGACACCATGTCCGTTGCACTTTTTTCACAGAAGAACGACGCCGTGGAACTGGCCGCGCCTGGCGTCGGGGTACTGAGCACGGTGCCGTTCACCGAGCAGGCAGACCTCGAGGTCGACGGAAGCGCCTACGAGGCGAATGCGCTGGAGAATGCCGCCTACGGCATGGCAACCGGCGCGCTGGCCTACGGTCGGCTGTGCAAGCGGTCGTCGTCCTGGAGCGGTCGGGTCGTGCTGTGTGAGCGTGGCGACAATTCCTTTGCCGAGAAAATCGCGGCGGTCGAGGCCGGTGGCGGCGCCGCCGTGGTGATTTACAACAACGAACCGGGTGCCTTTCTGGGGACCTTGGGCGAGGACAGTTCGTCGATTCCGGCCATCAGCATTTCACAGGAAGACGGATCGGCCTTGCTGACATCGGTGGGTGTGGACGCCACCGTTACGACGATGCTGGAAGAGTATTCCTATGAGCTCTACAACGGCACATCGATGTCGGCGCCGCATGTCTCCGGTGCCGCGGCCGTGCTGTTCAGCAGCGATCCGACGCTCACCGGAGCCGAGGTGCGCGAGGCGCTGACCGCCACCGCCATCGATTTGGGTCGTCGCGGTGTGGATGACGCCTACGGTTATGGCCTGATTGATCTGTACGCGGCTTGGCAGTACCTCGGCGGTGGTTCTAGCCCAACGGCCGCGTCGACAGCAACACCGACCGCAACGCGTTAGCGGCGGATAAAGCGCCGCTTAGGGAAATCGGCGCGTCAGCGAAGCGATGAATCCATCGCGTGACGCGCCGTGACCGAGTTCCGCTTGAAGGTTCCAGCCGTTTTGCATGTCCCAATTGGTGCCAAGCACGTAACTCCACGGATCCTTGTTGGTGATGTCGGCGGTCAGGGTCACGATCGTGCTGCCATTCGGTGTGGGCACCGTCGCACTCCGGCTGAACTCCACATGGGCATCGATGTGCAACGCGCCGACGTAAACCGCCAGTTCGCCGTGGTTTCCGAGGCCGAAGCGGCGACCTATCCGGGGGGACAGCGCCAGGGTTTCCATGGGCGCATCCGCCGTGTCCAGGTCCGCCCAGGTGTAGGCGAGGCCGCCGAGCGCGAAATACGATCCGCGGCCGAGCGCGAGCAGGGCGCCCAGCGTGTAGACCTCACCACCAGGTTCCTGCTTGCCCACGGCCGTGAACGTCTGGTCGCAAAGCGCCGGCCGCGGCGAGGCGTCCGGCGCACAGCGGCTCTCGTCGCCGACGAACGCAACAATGTCCTCGCCGTCCACGCTGACGTTCGTACTCAGCGTATTGTCCGCGGCGCCCACCTGCGCAAAGACATTCAGAAACGGCAGCAGCCAAGCATCTGCGCGCAGTTGCAGCTGCCGATTGGTCATTTCCGAGTCGTCCGATTCAACGAAGTCGATGCCGCCGCGGCGACCGTCGTCGGAAGCGATGCGCAACTCGTCGATCCGAATGTCGTGACTGTAGCCGACGTAAATCAGACCCACGCCGTATCGCGGGGGCAACGTGACGTTGCGTTCGGCGGCCAGGCGTTCCCAGAGCGACGGTTCCTCGGCTTCCGCGCCGGATTCCTGGGCCGCGGCCGTGCCGAGCGCTGCGAGGCAGGCCACCGATGAGAAAACCAGGTTGCGTACGGACTTCATGGCCGTTTCTCCGGATTCGACTTATGTAGACTGCCAGACGGCAAGAATCTTGCCGTTGTATGCATCATGCGCTCCCGCGCGGCTTATCAATCGCTGGTGCGTCAGGGTATGACCGGGCGTTACGTCCGGCGTTCAGCGACGGGGAGCAGGACCAGACTCGCCAGGGCAGGCCAATGAGGTGCACGTCTATGAAGGATCGGATGGCGGTAGCCAACAATCACCGGCAGTGTGATGCCGTATTCGCCCGTGTCGTTCGGCGAGTTCTGTGGCTGCTTGTGTGGGCGGCGGCGCCGGCGGCACAGGCCTTCGATTTCGATCGACTGCGCGATGCCTCGCAGGCGGACTTTCAAGCGATTGCAGAGGATGCCGCGAACGCTTACCAGTTTCGGCAGTGGCAGCATGTCCGCCCGCTGTCCGGCTACTGGGGGCTCGGTGCCGGCGTCGCGTCGATGTCGTCGGTGCAGCACGACGATGCCTGGTCCCGCGTGTTCGGACAGGACACGACGCTGCTGGGGCAGATTGGTGTGGCCGGCGAGATGGCCTTGGATTCCGGCTGGTCGCTGGGCGCCATGGCTTCCGCCATACCGGATTCCGGCTACGGCGTGCTCGGTGCGAGTATCGGGTGGGCGTGGCCCGTTTCCGGCATGTCCGGCTGGGAGGTCGCGGCGCGCGGTGCCTACTCCTCGCTGATCGGGGAGGACGACGTGGAGCTGGACTCCATCGGCGCAGACCTGGCGCTGCGGCGTCGACTGGGAACGATGACGGTCTACGGCAATGCCGGTTGGTCGACCAGCCGCTTTGATGTGTCTTTCGGTGAGTCTTCACTGGATGCTGAAACCGTGAACGCTGCCCGCCTTGCGGTCGGCGTGTCGCGCTGGTTTGGTGCGTTGTTTCTAAACGGTGAAGCCGGCATCCAGTCCGATTATGTGAATGCAACGTTATCGGTGGGGTTCGGAATCTGATGAGCAGGCTGGGTTTGGCGGCTGTGCTGGTCTGGGCCGTGGCCGCGCCACCACTACACGCCGGCGACCCAGTCGAGGAAGCGGCGGCGTCCACTCGCGACCAGGCGGCGGAGCTGCTGCTGCGCTTCGTTGACACGGTTTCCCGCCTCGACGGCTACACCGCGACGATGACCAAGCAGCAGCGCGTCGATGGTGAACTGCAGCCGGTCGAGACGCTGTTCATGAAGCATCAGCGTTCGCCTGAATGCCGGTACATGCGCTGGCTGCCCGGCCCCGAAGAGGGGCGCGAAATCATCTTTTGCACCGACCGTTACAAGGGCAAGATCAAGTTTCACCAGCCGGGTTGGTTCGGGTGGACCATGTCGCTGGATCCCCAGGGCTCGTTCGTGAAACGCGCGGGTAATCTGCGGCCGCCGCATGAAGGTGGCATCTTCAATCTCGCGCAGAAGCTGCACTCCGGCATCGAGGCGCAGCGTGCGACCTCGGGAGGCACCGAGCCGGCTGTGGATATCTCCGATCGCTCCGTGCACCAGGCGCCCGCCCGTTGTCTGCTGCCGCAAGGGCCGCCGCCGGACGACGACAACGCCCCTTATCCGGTCGGCAAGCGCGAGCTCTGTTTCTACGAGGACAATGGCCTGCCGGCACAGATCCGCATGTGGCATGCCGACGGCCAGTTGATGGAGTTCTACACCTTCCGTGACTTTGCGCTGAACCCGGGCCTCACCGATGTCGACTTTGATGTCGACAATGACGACTACGACTTCTGATCCGTGCTTTGCCGCGCTGGCCGTGACGGACCTTAGAACTCGAAGCTGAGTGCGCCATACACGCTGCGCCCCACGGTGGTGGTCACTGCACCATAGTTGCCGGGCGCCACGGCCAGGTCCGTGACCTGGCTGAGGACGCGCTCGTCGGTGATGTTCTGCAACGAGACGGTCAGGCCCCAGGCACGGTCCACCGCGCCGACGGACAGGCGGGCGTTATAGGTGATCGTGTCGTCCTGCAACGTGGCCGGGTCCAGATCCACGTCCAGGTACCGTTCGCTGGTGTAGAGCGCTTCCAGATTGACGATGATGCCCCAGGATGGCGAAAAGCCGGGCAGCAGAAGCTTGGGTAGCACGCTAACCGACCACTTCGGTGCGTTCTGCAGGGTCTGTCCGGTGAGGTCCTGCGAGCTGTCGTCGCTGAACGCCGGCGCCGGCGCATTGGGGTAGCTGGTGTAATAGGCGTCGGTGTAGCCGACGCTGGCGTCGAGTTCGAATGCGCGGATCGGTGGGAGCCATCGCAGATCGGCCTCAAAACCACGTGTCCGTGCGGCCGCTGCGTTGAGCACCGACAACTCGGAGCCCGTGAACGTGGAGACCTGCAAGTTCTCGAAATCCGTATGGAATATCGCGATATTGGTGTGCAACGTGTTGTTCAGCAGGCGGGCCTTAAAGCCAACTTCATAGCT
Organism: Abyssibacter sp.; assembly: GCF_964229365.1. Taxonomy (NCBI): domain Bacteria; kingdom Pseudomonadati; phylum Pseudomonadota; class Gammaproteobacteria; order Chromatiales; family Oceanococcaceae; genus Abyssibacter; species Abyssibacter sp. The sequence continues at coordinate 35,192 of NZ_CAXRDQ010000073.1, forward strand.
GTCGGCGCGTTCCGGTTCGAATTCCAGATTCTCATCGTTGAGAGGAATCCCGTTGAAGCCGCCGCTCTTGAAGCCGCGCGCCCAGATGGCGTAAGTGGATGCGCGACGCCCCATGTCGTAGCGCAGTCCCAGCTTGGGCGAGACTTCATCTTCGGAGCGCGATAGCGATGACTGGTGATTGGATTGTCCGATCACTGCCGGAATGAAGATCGCGCCGTCTGGCGCCGTCGAGGTCAGATACGCATCCTTGTCTTCGCGTCCTACGCGCAATCCAACAATTGCGTGGAGGTCCTTGAGGATTTCGGTCGTGACCTGTCCGAACAGTGCCATGGAGCGTTGCTGTTGCGACAGCGTCAGCAGCACGTTCTCGTTTTGTCCCTGCGCGGCGAAGATTTCCGCGGCCAGCGGCGACATGACGATCTGGGTCAGCGCGTCGACCACCGCCGGCGGAATCGGAATACCGCCACCGAGGCCTGGCGTCGGCACGACATCGCCGCTGCCTGGGTTGTCCGCCTGGTTGGCCAGCACCAGGCCGGCAAGAGCGCCCAGGTCCTCGATTTCGATGAACTCGTTATTGAACGAATCGGCGTCGAAGTAGTAAGCGCCGAGGATAAACTCGGTTTCGCCGAACAGGCCGAACAGGCTGTCGGCCAGCCCGCTGACGCGCAGCTCCTGCGAGTACTGTTCATACGGGCTGGGTTCCTGCAGCGTGTAGAGCAGCGCCGGTACGGGGGAGAAATCGAAGTCGATGTCGCGCTCGATCGTCGTCGTTCGTGCATACCCGGAAATGGACGTCAGATCTACGGTGGGAACGCCCAGCCACCCGTTCAGCGGATACTCGATGTTGGCCTGTGCGGAGCGGGTCTCGACCTTCGCGAACGCCGGCACGTTACTGGACACGAGCTCGTTGAGCGGGTCGGTTTCCACCTGTGGATCGAACTGCTGCATGTATTCGAAAACCGTGGGTGTCAGCTCCGCGATCTGAAACGCATTGTTGTTGAACGACTGGTTCGCGATGCTGGCGCCCAGGGTGATGCGGCCGCCATAACCGAACTCCGGCAGCCGCAGCTTGATACGGCCGTAGGTTGCGTTGAAATCCGCTTCGGGGCGATCCAGCAAGGTGTTGTAGAGAATCCCGTCGATGCCGTAGGACGCGCCGGCAATGCGCACCGCCGCCGTGTCAGACAGCGGGATGGTCACGCCGCCCTGGGCAATGCGCTGATCCAGGTTGTCCGTGCCGATCAGCCGGATCGATGCCTCGCTGTACGGCTCCGGTTCGCGGGTGGTCAGATTGAGCACGCCGGCAATGGTGTTCTTGCCGAATAACGAACCCTGCGGCCCACGTATGACCTCGAACTGCCCGACGTCGTAGAGCATCGACGACAGGAATGTCGAGCGGCCGTAATACACGCCGTCGATGACCGTGCCGACCGAGGACTCGGCCCCGAGGTTCGATATGGTCGTGCCATAGCCGCGAATACGTACCTCGCTGAGATACGGCGTGATCTTCATCGTGAGGTTGGGAACGTAATTATTGACGTCGTTGGGCAGCAGGATGTTGGCTTCGGCCAGTTGTTCGCCGCTGATCGCGGAGACCGACGCCGGAACCTCGCGCAGTGTCTGCCGCGTTTTCTGCGCGGTGACCACCAATTCTTCGAGTTCGATGGTGTCCGCATCCATTTCTGTCGGAACGTCCTCGGGATCAAGTGCCGCGACCGGAATCGTGGGCACGGTTTCGATCTCGTCTGCCTCCGATTGCGCCAGCGCCGCTGGTACCAGTCCCATCCCCGCGAACGCGCAGACCGCGCACACCCGACGCATCGTGCTCGATTCGATCATGACCCCACCCCGTGTTTCGCCCCATGTCGGGGCGAGTTCCCTGGATACTGTACGCTGCGTGTGGATTAAGGCACCGTTCTTGCGACATGCTTTAGGCGCGGCGCAATACACATTTGCGACGTTCGGGGAATCGTAGGCAAGAATCAAGCAAACATGATGTTGGGTGGCCGCGCGCCACCGGACCATTGACGGTTAGCGGCGATCCAAGAGATCGCCCGGGGAGTTGGTATGTCTTTTCGTGGTTTGCGGTGGGTTCAGGCCGGCATGGTCTGTATGGCGTTGGCGCTTACGGGCTGCATGTCGCCCGACGAAGACGACACGCCGAATGAAGTGACGACGTTGTCCGGCACGGTGACCGGCACGGTGCTCGACAGCAACGGCAGCCCGATTGAGGGGGTCGTTGTTCGGTACACCGGCGCGGTCGTCAAGGCGGCGGTATCGGCCGTCACGAATGATGCGGGTCAGTTCGAGTTGCCCGGGGTCGTGGTCTCCGGAACGTCCGGTATCGGCGCCAACGACGCCAACGGACCGATCACTCTGGTGCTGGACACCGGCGAACTGGAGATGCCCCACATGGGTGCGACGGTTCGGGTGAGCCCCGATGCCGATGTCATCGCCAACCCTGGCGATGATCCTGTGTTCATCAACAACTTCAACGTCGATACAGGCCCGGTGCGCTTGCCTGCGTTGAATACCGAGGTTCGCGGCACTGTCCGCAACGCCGAGACCGGCGCTGCGGTGTCCGGCGTGCAGGTCACCCTGGAGTTCCAGGGCGTGGAATTCGATCAGGACGGCAATGTCGGCGTGGCCGCCACCTACGATAGCGGCGCCAATCGCACGGCGACCACGGACAGTGCCGGCCTGTTCAGCTTCGCCGGCGTTTATGCCGACTCGTGTGTGCGCGTCGCTGTCGGCGGGCACGAGATCGTGACCACATCGGCTTCTCTGCCGAGCTGCACCGAACTGGACGACGAGCCGACCGACGCGTCGTCGATCTCCTTTGCCACCACCAACGATGGTGGGGTCATGGATCTCGCCACTGTCACCGTCGATCCCTATCCGAACGGTGACGGCATTCCGCCGCATGTCGAATCCACCGATGGCGTGGTCGACGACAGCGTCAGTCCCGCGCCGCTGGCCAGCCGTATCGATGGCGTGGCGCCGAACGGTTTTGTCGTCGAATTCAGCGAGGCCTTGCAGCCGGGCATGGATGCCGACGACGCGCTGGTGCTCATTGGTGAGGCACCCACACAGACAACGGTGGCAGTGGCTGCCGCCACGGTATCCGGCAGCACCGTGACGGTGGAAACGGATGCCGCATTGCCGGCAGGTGAACGCGTACAGCTATGGCTGGCGCGCGAAGCCTTGCTGGACAGCGCCGGCAACATCGCCGCACCTTCGACGGATGTCGCCTACGACAGCCTGAGTGGCGACAGCGCCTATCTGGTGCTGGACTACCGCACGTTCAGTTCGCCGGATCTGTCCGCTCCTCGCGCGCTGGGTGTGGCGGGCGTGACCGACCCTGCCATGAGTCCGGCGACGCTGGATGATTCGGTCACCGGGTTGGTTTCCGCGCCGATCGTCATCAGCTTCAGCGAGTCCATCAAGGACATCGTCGAGCCGGGTGATGTCACGGTCGAGTTGGACAGCGGTTTTGCCAGCGTGCTCACCACGGAACTGGTGGGCGAGACACAGCTGCAGATCGCACTGGACGAGCCTTTGCCGGCCGGCAGTGAAGTCACGGTGCGGATTGATCGCACCGAGCTGCAGGATTCCGAAGGCAACGGCATCGTGCTCAGCGACGATCTGGCCTACGACGGTTTCACCGGCGCGAGTGCCCAGTTCTTCACGCTGTTCCTGGCGACCACCGGGGCCGCCGACGCGCAGGCGCCGTTCGTGGAATCCACCGATGGGGTGATCGATCCCGCCGTGAGTCCCGCGCCTCTGGCCTCAGGCTTTGACGGCACGGGCGCTGGCGGATTTGTCATCCGGTTCAACGAAACCTTGCAGGCTGGCCTGGATGCCAGCGACGTCACGGTGCTCGTCGGACCGTCTGGCAGCCAGACTTCCATGGCGGTGGCAACAGCCGCGATTGCCGGGGATACGGTCACGGTCGAAACCGCGGTCGCAATCGGTCAGGGCGAGTTGGTTGAGGTGCGGCTGGCCCGCGACGCGCTGCGTGACACCTCGGGCAATGTGGCCGTGCTCAGCGACGAAGTCGCCTACGACAGCCTCAGCGGTTCCAGTGCCGAGCTGGTGCTGAGCTATCGCACGGCCGGTGCGCCGGATACCGAAGCTCCGATGGCGGCTGGCGTCACCGGGGTCACCGATCCTTCCGCCCGCCCGGCAGAGCTGGACGATTCGATCACCGGATTGGCCGCCGCACCGCTGACCGTCGTGTTCACCGAGACCATGCAGGACATCATCGAGCCCGGCGACGTTGCCGTGCAGGTCGAAGGTGGTGTCGTGGCCGTGAGCACGGTCGAGCTGATCGGTGGCACCCAGTTGCAGATCGTGCTCGACGAGGCGCTGCCGGACAGCGGCGACGTCACCGTGCTGATCGCACGGTCCGAACTGCTAGATCTGGCCGGTAACGGCATCGCGCTGAGCACTACGCTGGCCTACGACGGTTTCACCGGCCCGGAAGCGAATTTGTTCACGCTGTTCCTGACGACCGGCGAAGCCGAGGACGAGGAACCCCCGTTTGTGGAATTCACCGAAGGCGTGGTGGACGACGGTGTGACGCCGGCCCCGCTGGAGAGTCGGATCGACGGCGTCGCGCCGAACGGTTTCGAGATTCATTTCGACGAGACACTACAACCCGGCCTGGACGCCGGTGACGTGATCGTCCTGGTTGGTGCCAGCGGTGATCAGGCAACGGTGGCCGTGGCCGCAGCCGGTATTTCCGGCGACACCGTGAGCGTCGAGACGGCGAGTCCGATCGCGGGCGGGCAGCTCGTCGAAGTGTGGCTGGCGCGCGAGGCGCTGCTCGATACGGCCGGCAATGTGGCTGTGCTGAGCGCCGAGGTTGCCTACGATGCCTACAGCGGCGACAACGCCTATCTGGTGCTGAGCTATCGCACCGCGGCGGTGCCCGATACCGGCGCGCCGATGGTCGACGGTGTTGACGGCGTGCTCGATGCGCTGCGCAGCCCTGCCGAACTGGACGCCTCGGTGACCGGCCTGGCCGAGGCGCCCCTGGTCGTGCAGTTCAGCGAGACCATGCAGGACATCATCGAACCCGGTGATGTGACGGTGGAGCTTGATGTCGGTTTCGCCAGCGTGCTGACCACCGAACTGGTCAGCGGCACCACGCTGGAGATCACCCTGAACGAAGCGCTGCCGGCCGGAAGCCAGGTCACGGTACGCGTGCCGACCACGCAGTTGCTGGACAATGTCGGCAACAGCATCGATCTGAACGACAACATCGCCTACGACGGTTTCACCGGTGCCAATGCCCAGTTCTTCACGCTGTTCCTGGCCACGGGTGGGGCGGCGGATGCACAGGCGCCGTTCGTCGAAACCACCGAAGGGGTGGTCGACGAGACCGTAAGCCCGGCGCCGCTGGAATCTCGTATCGACGGGACTGGCGCCAACGGATTCGTGATCCGGTTCAACGAGAGCCTGCAAGCTGGCTTTGCCGCTTCTGACGTGATTATCGAAGTGGGTGCCGGTGGCGAGCAGTACCTTGCGGACATCGCATCGGCGTCGCTGATGGGCGATACGCTGACGATTACCGTGATGAACCCGATCCCCCAGGCTTCGCCGGTGGATGTGTTGCTGGCCCGTGAGGCGCTGGTTGATCCGGCCGGTAACGTCGTCATCGAAAGCCCCGAAGTGGCCTACGACAGCATCAACGGCACCAGCCAGTATCTGGTGCTGTCGTTCACGACATTCACGCCGGCGGATGCCACCGCCGAGGCGCCGGTGATCACCGGCCAGGCTGCGACAACGCTGTTCCCGGCCGACGGTGCCTACCTGACGACCTCGGCGCTGCTCGACACGGTCATCGCCGACGCCGAGGACATTCGTGTCGCCCGCGAGCCCAATGGCGCAGCCATCGGCTATGCCACGGCTCTGGGTCAGACGGATGGACTGGAGCAGCTCAATGCACCGGAAGCCTCCGCGCCGCTGAACGAATTGCTGGACGCCATCGAAACGTCGACGCGTACCGTGTTCACCGGTGTGGCCCGCGTGTCGGTTGCGAGCAGCCCGAACGCGGCTGACTATCTGGTTCGGCTGGAGCGCACCAACCAGCCGTTGGATGTGCTGTTCTTCCCGGTCTATACCGGTTCCGGCGTGCCGGCCAACAACGGCCCGACATCGTTCGGCGCGCTGACTTACGTGGTCGACGACGGCGGCGCAAGCAGTTTCGATCTGATTATCGCGCCGCGCGGTGACACGCCGCAGCCCGGTGATGTGCTGTCGATCACGGCTCGCGCGCCGGGTGGTGCGCTCGGTGGTGCGGCGACGATGACCCTGCTGGATGTGTCACCACCCACCGTGACCTTGCAGCTGTTCGATGCACTGATCGCCGGCATGCAAGGCGGCGGTTCCACGGGTGGCTCTGGCAGCGCGATTGTCGACAACGGGGCGGATACGGCGTCCACGGTGCTGTATTCGATCACGCCACAGGCGGCCGATGTCAACGACACCGAGGCCGGGTTTGCCAACGATGACTGGAAGGGCGCCAACGAGTTGCAGGGTCTGTCCAACGCCTTGCTGGAGACCTTCGCGGCGACGCTGAATACCACAGCGGCCATCGGTGACGCCGACGGCACTGCCGCGTTCCTCCAGACGACGCCGCGTATCGGCATCGCCGTCACCGAACAGATCGCGCCGATCGGAGTTCCGGTCACGACGAATGTCAGCGCCACGCTGTCGGGCCTGACCGCGCTCAACGGGTTGGTCGGTGAGGATGGTACGACCAGCAATGTCGCCGCCTTCGATGTCGATGACATCTTCGCCCTCCAGGCTGATGCCCGCGGCGGTGCTGCCGAGATCGCGCTCACCGGCGCCATCGAGGACATGGACGGCAATGCGCCGGATACGGACACGCGGGCCTTCGTGCTGCTGCGCGACCAGACCCCGCCATTGATGTCGCTGGCGTTCTACGACGGCACGAACTTCGTGTTCCGCTTCAACGAACCCGTGCGGGCTACCGGCAACATCGTGTTCCAGGATTGCGATGTCGCCGGCCCGAGCACCGCGAACGTCACGGTCAACCTGGCCTCGACCGCCGACAGCAATGCGGACGCCACCCAGGATGTCAGCCAATCCGGGGATGGAACGACGTTCACCGTGCAGGGCCATGTCGTGACCGACCAACTCGGTTTGCAGGCCGAAAGCGTCTGCTTCGATTTGCCGGCCTACGCCGAAACCTCGTACGAACTGGGCAACCTCGGCGGTCTCACCGCGCTGGGGGCGGTCAATCCCACCCCGGCGCATGGCGTCGTGACCTATGTGCAGGTACCCGACACCGCGGCGGATGCCGGCAACGGTGCTATCGACAACAGTTGGGTGAACTGGGCTGCGAACGGGTTGGGGGTGACCAATCCACGCTTTGCCATGGCGGATATCCGGCCTTAATCGCCACTTGTTGACGATGCCCATGGACGGTCTGCCCAATCCGGAGAGGTCGTTGGCCCTTGGCCAGCGGCCGTCGCTGTGGCTTGTCGTACTGGCGGCGGCCACGCTGGCGTCCGGCTGCGCAATCTTTCAGCACGAGCTGCCGGAGCAGAGCACGGAACTGCTGCCCGAGATTCCCGACCAGTGGACGACCGAGCCTAGCGGCAGCCTGATCGATGAGGCGGGCTGGCTGGCCGACTTCGATGATCCCGAACTGATCTCGATTGTTGTCGAGGCCTGGACCCATAACAACAATCTGTTGGGCGCCATCGCCAAACGGGATGGCAACGCTGCACTGGCCGAGATCGAGGTTGCCGGTTCGCGTCCCACCGTGGATCTGCAGGCGACAGCCGGACGTCAGAACGTCATTAACGACTTTCTGGGCGACTCCAACGTGATCCCCGAACGTGTGCATGTGTCGCGGCTCAAGGTTGGCTTGGGCATTAGCTGGGAGCTGGATGTCTGGAGCCGTGTGCTCGACGCCGGCAACGCCGTGGAAGGTGAAATCCACGCCGCGTCGCTGGACCTGGTCGCCGCCAAGCACTCGCTGGCCGCTCAGGCGGTGCTGCGCTGGTACGAACTGGCCGAGTCCCGTGCGCGTGCCGAACTGCTGAGCAGCATGGCAGAACTGCGGGCCGACCAGGCGGTCATGATCAAGGAGCGATATGACACCGGCCTGACCACCGCTGCCGAGCTACAGCAGGCGCGGGTCTTCGAGGCGCGTGAAGCCGCTGCCTTGCAGGCAGCCGAGATGGAGGTCGACAGGGCCGCGCGCGAGCTGGAAGTGTTGCTGGGCCGTTATCCCTCCGGTTCCATTCAAACCAGCCAGGCACTTCCGCCGCTGCCGTCGCTGCCCGAGGCCGGCGTGCCGTCCTCCCTGCTGGAGCAGCGGCCGGATGTTCGCGCTGCCGAACTGCGGCTACGCGCTGCTGACGACAAGTTGCGATCGGCCAAGAAAAACCTGCTGCCGCGCTTTTCGATCTCCGCCTCCGGCGCATCGCAGGCCAAGTACCGTGACCTGCTGTTCCAGGATGATTCCTTCATCTGGTCGCTAGGCGGCGGGATCTTCCAGCCGCTGCTGGCAGGTGGAAAGATCAAGGCAGGTATCGCCGCCCAACGTGCGTTTCTGATCGAGGCCGTTCACACCTACCAGGACAAGGTGCTGACCGCGTTCCGAGAAGTGGAGGACGCGCTGGCCGCAGATGCGGCGCTGGGCGAGCAAAGTCTTCGCCTGCGCGAGACGCTCACGCTTATCGAGGATGGGCAGCGCGATATTGAAGAGCGCTTTCAACTCGGCTCGGTGGATGCGCGTACGCTGCTCACCGCGCGCCTGAATACCTTGCAGGCGCGGCGAGAGCTAATGGATATCGAGATGACGCGGCTCAAGAACCGGCTGGCGCTCTACGTGGCGGTCGGCGCCGCGCCGATTCTGGAGGGCGACGGTGCTTTCGAGTCAGTCGACCCTGCGGAGCCGCTCGAGGTCTCGGAGCCGGTCGCCGTCGGCGAAGCGGACGACCCTGGTGACCACATGGAAGCGGAAGCGGCGCTCGAATCGTCGAACATGATCGACCCGGTGGCAGCCGAGGCCGCGACCGTGACCACGGAGGCAACCACGGCACCTGAATCAGCCGGAGCAGAAGAACCCGGCGAGGTAGGCGATCCTGTTGCCGTCACCGAACCGGTGAACGCGGCCGAACCATCGGAGCCGCTCGAAGAGCCAGCCTCTTCCGACTCGGCTGAACCCGCGGAGCCGGCCGAGGCAGCCGGGCCCGCGGTAGAAGCACCGGCTGCGCCGGTCGCACAAATCGAGGCCGATCCGTGCAGCGAGCTACTCGGTGCCGGGATGGCCGAACCAACCGGTGCATGCGGGCTGTCGTCTACCACGGCAATGAATTGGGGACCGTTATGAGCACGGAAGCAGTCACATCGCCCGGTCAAGACAACGGCGGCGCCGCGCCATCATGGAAGCGCCAGGCGTTGGTCGCGGGGCTCATCCTGGCCGCTTGTGTGGTGGCTGCAGTGGTACTGATCAAGAGCCGCAAGCCCGCCCAGCCCGAAGAAGCACTGGCGCCGCCGCCGCTGGTTTCGGTGGTGACCGCCGAGCCTGAATCGCTGGTGATTCCGGTTGAGGTACAGGCCACCGTGCGGGCCACCGGCGAAACCGAGATCGCGCCGGAAGTCTCCGGTCGCGTGACCTGGATGGCGAGCAATTTTGTGCCGGGTGGCGTGTTGCAACCATCGCAGCCACTGCTGCGGGTTGATGCCCGCGACTATGAGCTGCTGCTGGACCAGGCCCGTGCACGGGTCGCGCAGGCGCAGCGGGCCATGTCGCAGGTCGAGGCGGAGGCCGAGCAATCCGTTCGCGAATGGAAGCGCTACGGGCAGGGCGAGCCGCCGCCGCTAGCCCGTCGTGAACCCCAGCTCAACGAGGCGCGTGCAGCCTTGGCCACGGCTCAGGCCGATGTGCGCCGGGCCGAGCTCACCGTGGCACGGTCGGAAGTCCAGGCGCCGCCGTATCGCGGTCGGGTTCAGGGTGTGGCCATCGGCCTGGGCCAGTTCGTATCGCCGGGGCGTCCGATTGCCAAGGTGTTTCCGGCGGATGCGCTGGAGGTCCGCTTGCCGCTGACCGACAAGCAGCGCCTGTTGCTTGGCATTGAAGGTCTCGGTGGTCCGCTGGACGAGGCATTGCCTGTCACGCTCACCGCCAATAGCAACGGTCGGGCACGCACCTGGTCTGCCGGAATCACCCGTGTCGAATCGACCTTCGATCTGCGTACGCGGCTGGCCTATGCCATCGCCGAAGTGGATTCGGATCAGGCCCTGGAGGCGCTCGCGCCCGGCCAGTTCGTCAACGCGCGCATCGAGGGGGCGGGGTTCGACAACGTGTTCTCGTTGCCGCGCGCGGCCTTGCTCTCCGAAAATCGCCTGTATGTCGTCGATGACGAATCACGGTTGCGGGTGCGTGACGTGGACGTCGTCTTCCGCGACGACGAGCAGGTGGTTGTGGGCGGGGGGCTGGAGAGCGGTGAACAGGTTATCGTGCGCCCGCCGGAGTATCCGGTAGAAGGCATGATCGTGACGACGCGAACGGCCACCACGCCGTGATCGCTTGGTTTGTCCGGCACAGGGTCCCGGCGCAGCTGCTGACCTTGCTGCTACTGGTGGGCGGCCTGTGGGCGGCGCCCAATCTGCAGCGGGAAGTCATCCCGGCAATCAAGTTGCAGCGTGTCCAGGTCACCGTTGCCTATCCCGGCGCCGGGCCTGAGGAAATCCAGTCCGGTCTGCTGATTCCTCTGGAAAACGCGATCACCGAAGTCAACGGTGTGGCTCGCACGGTGTCGTTGGGTCTGGAAGGCGTCGGCATTGTGGTCGCCGAGATTGATCCGAAGCTTGATGTCCGGCCGGTGATGGAGGCGATCGACAGCCGGGTCAAGAGCGTCGTTGATCTGCCGGAGGGCGCGGAATCCCCCCATATCGCCGAGTTGCTGCTGGAAATGCCGGCGATCTACCTGACCGTTTACGGCGCGGTGGATGAACGTACGCTCAAGACGCTGGGCACACGGGTGCGAGATGAGGTGTTGTCGCTGCCGTCGGTGACGCGCGCCAAGCTGGCCAACGTGCGCGCCGATGAGATTGCGATCGAGCTATCCGAGGCGGCGATGACCGAATACGGCATCAGCTTTGATCTAGTCGCAGAGATGATTCGTCGCTCGTCGCTGGATGTTCCGGCGGGCGAGTTGCATACCGCCACCGGCGGCGTGTTGCTGCGGACGAATTCCAAGGCACGCACGGCCGAAGAGCTGTCCAATATCGAACTGGTGGCCGGACCGGATGGCAGCCGCGTCGTGGTAGGCGATGTTGCCGACGTGACCGACGGGTTTGCCGACACCGACCGATCCGTGCGTTTCGACGGACAGCCGGCGGTGACCGTCCAGGTGGTCCGGGTGGGTGATCAGGACATCGTCGAGGTGACCGACGCGGTCAAGCAATACGCCGCGGAACTCCGGCCGCAGCTGCCGGCAGGTATTCAGGTCGCCTTGTGGCGGGATTTCTCCAACCTCTACCGCAGTCGTGTGGATACCCTCGTGCGCAACGGCTTGCAGGGGATGTGCCTGGTCTTCCTGGCGCTGATGCTGTTCATGCGTCCGCGCGTGGGGTTCTGGGTAACCGGCGGCATCGTCCTGACATTCATGGGCACGCTGCTGGGCATGTACCTGCTGGGTGTGTCCCTGAACATGGTCACATTGTTCGGCTTTCTGCTGGTGCTCGGCACCCTCGTGGACGATGGCATCGTCGTCGGTGAGGCGATCTTCGTCGAGCATGAGCGCGGCCTGTCGGGGCCGGAGGCCGCCATCGTCGGCACTCGCCGCGTGTTCTGGCCGATTCTCGTCGCGGTGCTGACCAATATCCTGACCTTTGCGCCGCTGATGTTCCTACCCGGCGTGCAGGCGCAGATCTGGGCCTTCGTGCCGATGATCGTGGTGATCGCCTACGTGGTCTCGCTGTTCGAATCGATGTTGTGCCTGCCGGAGCATTTGTCCGGGCTGAAGCCGGAACGGCCGGACGCGCGCAGGCTGGTCTGGCTCACGCGTGTGCAGAAAACGGTGGCCGACAGCCTGTCGCGCTTCGCCAGCCAGATCTACCAGCCGGCGTTGCTCAAAGCGCTGACCTGGCGCTGGGCAACGCTGGCCGGCTTCGTCGGAATCATGGTGCTGACACTGGGGCTGCTGATCGGCGGCAAGGTCAAGATCGTCTTCTTCCCGTTGGTTGCGGCGGATTCGGTCATTATCGATATCACCCTGCAGGGCGGCGTGCCGGTGTCAGAGACCGAGGCCGCCGTGCGCGAGGTGGAAACCCGGCTGCGATGGGTGGCCGAACGGGTGGACAACGGTGCGGGCCTCGATGACGAGCCAACGATTCGTCATCTGATGCGCTCCATCGGCGAGGCTTCGGATGGCCTGGGCATCCGTGTGCGCGAAGGCACGAACGCCGCGCAGCTGTTCGTGGAGCTGTCGCCGTCCGAGCATCGCAAGGTCGACACGCCCACGCTGATCGAACATTGGCGCGAGGCGGTGGAGGGTGTGCCTTACGTCACGTCGATCAACTTCGACTACTCGCTGAATCGTCCGGGGGCGGATATCGAGGTTGCCTTGTCTTCGCGTGATGACGAGATCCTCGCGGCGGCCGCCGCTGCGCTCAAGGAGCGTTTGGGGCGCTATCCCGGCGTGCACGAGGTCAGCGATTCGGAGCGGCCCCCACGCGACGAAATCCAGTTCTCGCTGCGCAACGAGGCACAGGCGCTGGGACTCACCAGCCTGGACCTCGCGCGGCAAGTGCGCCAGGGCTTTCTCGGCGAGACCGTGCAGACCATCCAGCGCGGCCGTGAAGAAGTGCCCGTGGTGATTCGCTATGACGCGAACAGCCGCCGCTCGCAAAGCGCATTGGAGGCGATGCAGGTCCGCACCCGCGATGGCGTGGCGATACCGCTGGCCAACGCCGCCGTGCTCAAGTCGGACAAGACCAGCACCAGCGTGACGCGGGTCAACCAGCGGCGGACCAACATCATCTCGGCGAACGTCAACCGCGACGAGGGCAATACCTACCGGATTCTCGACGATCTGAAACTGAACTACCTGCCGGAACTGCTACGAGAGTACCCCGGCCTGCACTGGGGTTTCATCGGCGCCCAGCAGGAACAGGGTGACGTGATCCGCGGGCTGATCCTGTATGGCGGCGCGGCCATTCTGCTCGTGTTTTGTGCGATCTCGATCCTGTTCCGTTCGTACGTGCAAACGCTGGTCGTGTTCGGCGTACTGCCGTTCGCCATCGTCGGCGCCATCTTCGCGCACTTCGTGTTCGGGCTGACGCTCAGCATGCTGTCCTTCGCCGGCATCGTCGCCGCGCTCGGCGTCTGCGTGAATGATTCCGTCGTGCTGATCGACTACATCAACCGGGCCCGACGTGAAGGCATGAGCCGTGACGAGGCGATTCGCACCGCTGGCGTGTTGCGGTTCCGCCCGATTGTGCTGACCACGCTGACTACATTCGTTGGCCTATCAACCCTGCTAATGGAGCGCTCGACTCAGGCGCAGGTCCTGATTCCCATGGCCACCTCGCTGGCCTGGGCCGTGCTTGTCACCACGTTCATCGCACTGTTCCTGGTGCCGGTACTGGTCAGCCTGGTGTGGGTGGATACGCCAGAACTGCAAGGCGACCCCGCTTAGGGCGTCATCTGGGCATATCGCCAGGTCGGTAGCCAACCCACCGGCCCTATTCGGCCGGCGCGGGCGCGCGAAAGGCCTTGCTGTAATAACCGGACGGATCGAAACAACAGACTCGCCGCTTGCCTTCGGCCAGCATCTCGCAGGCATCGCCGATCCGCTTGGCGCGAGTCTTGGCCTGCTTGGCTGAGGTGATCCAGTGAATCCAGTCCAGCCGGGCGAGCGTGGTGGTGGCGTTCCAGGTCTTCAGCGCGTCGGGCGCCGCAGCCAGGGCCGTCTGCAGGTCTGCCGGCAGCTCGGGTTCCGGTTCCTGCGCTGCTGGGGCCACTGCCAGCGTGGCCGTTTCGCCAATGCCTACGCCAGCTGTATCGAGCAGCTCAGCCGTGACGCGTAGCCAATGGCTTAGCTGACCATCCGGTTCCAGCGTTGCCTGAAACGCGTGCCCGTTGATGCTGCCATCCACCGTGGTTCGGCCTCGTCGAGGCAGTTTTGCACTGATATCTCGCGGCAGGACCACAAAAGCCCAAGGCGGCTCGTCGCCCAGCTTGGCGGGTTGCAGTAGCTTTGCATCAAATCGGGACAGGGTGTCGGTCGAGGTCATCTCGATGCATTCCCGTCGGGTGCGAATGCACCCGCATCAAATCAGAGATCTGACGATTGTGCCAAAACCAATCACCACCAACGCAATCACGAACACCAGCAGCACAAGGGTCGGCACGCTTGATGCCTGCTGCCGTGACTCCTCGAACCAGCCTTCCGGAAGACGCCGAACCCCCGAAAAATCATCCAGCTTTGACGAGATACACTCGCCGGAATCAAGCGCCTGCTGGCAGGCCGCCATCAGGTTTCTCAAACCTTGCTCGTTGCCGACGATCAGCCCTTCATGCTCGGGCCAGCCGGCTCCGGTCATCAACTTGGGCTGCGCAGGGAGAATGTCCACTCTGGGTTCTGAACTCATGATGACAAGGTTACCTGCTGCGACTCATAACCACTCAAAACTCGAGTCAACCTGTAGGGGTAGACGAACTGGCGGAACGCCGACTCTCCAGCAGCCGCGGGCTTAAACTCGATCTTGTACGTGGCTCGTCTGAATTTTTCAGCCACATTCGAGTTGGACGATCGTGCCGATGCCCAAATTTAAGAGCGCCGCCTTGCGATGAACTCGCCACCTGAACGGCGCGGGCGAGTGGCCTATAGTGCGTACGAATCCCTGTGGCTGTCGCAGGATGCGATGGTTGGACTGGCTGTGAGAACGGCGTGGCTAAACGGCAATTTGATCTCATTCTATTCGGCGCAACCGGGTTTACCGGCGGGCTGACGGCTGCTTATCTGGCTGCGCACGCACCGGCGTCGTTGCGCTGGGCACTGGCGGGCCGCAGCGTGCGCAAGCTGGCGGAGGTCAAGCGGCGTCTTGCGCAGGCCTACCCGCGTTGCGAATCGCTGGGTCTGGTCCAGGCGGACAGCTTCGATGCCAGGGCGCTGGCGCGTATGGCCGAATCCACGCAGGTGGTGATCTCCACCGTGGGGCCGTATATCCACTACGGCGAGGCTTTGGTCGCCGCCTGCGCGGAACGTGGAACCCACTACGTTGATCTGACCGGCGAACCGGAGTTTGTCGAGTTGTGCTTGCAGAAGTACGACGCCGTGGCCCGATCCTCCGGCGCAAAGATCATCAACTGCTGTGGTTTCGATTCCATTCCGCATGATCTCGGTGTGCTGTTCACCGTGCTGCAATGCCCACCCGACGTGCCGATTCGCATCCGTGGCTTCGTGCGCGTTTCGATGGGTATTTCGGGTGGCACCTGGCACTCGGCGGTGCATGCGTTCTCGCGGTTGCGCCATTACGTGAGGTTGCGGCGCCAGCGCGGCGCGGTGGCCCCTGCGGATGGGCGTCGCGTCAAGGCCTTGATGCAGGGCGTGCACTACGAGCCGCAGCTTCGCAAGTGGGCGGTGCCGTTTCCAACGATTGATCCCCAGGTGGTGCGCCGTTCGGCGCGGGCGCTGGATTGCTACGGGCCGGATTTCGGTTATGCCCACTATCTCGAGGTCAAACGCCTGCCCCTCGTGCTGGCGACCGCGGCAGGGGCTTCAACGGTGTTCGCGCTGGCCCAGTTCAAGCCCACGCGGCAGTGGCTGCTGTCCCGAAAGGCCGTTGGTGACGGGCCTGATCCGCAACGCCGCGCACGCAGTTGGTTTCGCGTGCGGTTCATGGCCAATGCCGGCGGGCATCCGATTCGCACACAGGTGAGCGGTGGAGATCCTGGCTATGACGAAACCGCCAAGATGCTGTCCGAGGCCGCGCTGTGCCTGCTGCAGGACAACACGCCGCCTGTGGCGGGTGTGATCACGCCCGCGGCGGCCTTGGGCGAGGCGTTGATCCATCGGTTGCAGCGGGCGGGCATGCGTTTCGAAACTCAATGGACACGCCGAAAGCAGGTCAAAACATGACGCCATTCGATCTTGCATTGATCACCCTGGACGACGGTTTGAAGCCGTTCGCTGAGCAGCTGGGGCGGGACCACATCGCTTATCGCAACCATTGCGCGCGCGTGCTTCACGCATACGCCAGCATGGTGAAGGACGAAACCGCGATGCGGCAGGCGGCGGTGGCGACGATTTACCACGACCTGGGTATCTGGACCGACGGCACGCTGGATTATCTGGAGCCTTCGGCGGAACTGGCCCGTCAGGCCGTGCTCGATATGGGCGAATCTGCCTGGGTGGACCCGGTGACCGCCATGGTGCGGTGGCACCACAAACTGCGGGCCTACCGGGGGGCGCATGCGGCGGCGGTCGAGCCCTATCGCCGGGCCGACTCGGCCGATGTCATGCTGGGCCTGATTCGCTACGGCATCGATGCCGATGTCCTGCGCGCGGGCCGGCTGCGTTTCGCCAATGCCGGGTTCCACAAGCGGTTGCTGCAACTGGGCGGCCAACGCTTTCTGCGTCGGCCGTGGTCGCCGCTACCGATGTTTCGCTGGTAGCCCGTAGGGAAAACTCTGAGCAGTTCAGCCAGCGGTTCTCTGGTGACCGAACAGGCGATCAGCCGTGCGGTCCGTGGCGTCGACCAGCCGGTCAACAATGCCCGGCTCGGTCGCGGAATGGCCGGCATCCGGCACCACGTGGTATTCGGCTTCCGGCCAAGCCTGGTGTAGATCCCAAGCCGTCTGCGGCGGGCAGACCACATCGTAGCGTCCCTGCACGATAAAGCCGGGGATATGACGGATACGCTCCACGTTGTGCAGGAGTTGGTCCGGGTGGTCGAGAAAGCCTCCATGGACAAAATAATGGCTCTCGATGCGGGCGAATGCCTCGGCGAAGCGTGCATCCTGAAAGGACTCGACCAGCGATGGGCTGGGAATCAGCTTGCTGGTGGCGGCTTCCCAACGGGACCACGCCCGCGCAGCGCTCACGCGGACGGTCTGGTCCGGGTGGGTCAGGCGGCGGTAATAGGCCTGTAGCAGGTCATCGCGTTCGTCGTCCGGAATCGCCTGCAGGTACTGCTCCCAGGCGTCCGGAAACATGCGGCTGGCGCCATCCTGGTAGAACCATTCCAGCTCCTGCTGCCGGAGCAGGAAAATGCCCCGCAGGATGATCGCCAGCGTGCGGTCGGGATGGTTCTGCGAGTACGCCAGCGATAGGGTCGACCCCCAGGAGCCGCCGAACACGACCCAGGCCTGGATGCCCAGCAGTTCGCGTAGCCGTTCCATGTCGCTGACCAGCGCCCAGGTGTTGTTGTGCTCGAGCTCAGCATGCGGTGTGGACTGGCCGCAGCCGCGTTGGTCGAAGAGCACGATGCGATAGCGCGCCGGATCGAAAAAGCGGCGGTAAAGCGGTTGTGTGCCGCCGCCGGGACCACCGTGGACGAACACGACGGGAATGCCGTCCGGATTGCCGGATTCCTCGAACCAGATCGTGTGGCCGTCTTCGGGCGGCAGCGTGCCGGTGCGCCGGGCTTGGAGTTCTGGATATAGCGATTTCATGCGCCTGATCTTATCCGGGATACCTGGGTCATGTAGACCACGGCCCGCCACATCGATCCCTGCGCTGGTCGCGATACACTGCGCCGCATGTACGCTGCAGCCTTTTCCCGGTTCCTGGCCGATGACACCCGGCTGCATTTCGCGGCGCATAGCCACCACCCCTGGCCTGATGTGGCCCGCGATGCGCAGCTGCAGGCCTGGGACGACGCCGCCCGATGGATCGACGCCAAGTGGTCGCATGTGTTCGACACGGTGGTGCCGCAGGCGCAAGGACATGTTGCGCGCCTGCTCAAGCTGCCCGACCCGGCCGACGTGGTGTTTGCGCCCAACTTGCACGAGTGCGTGGTGCGGTTGGCAAGCGCGGTGGAACGTGACGGGCCGTTGCGCATATTGACCACGGACGGGGAGTTTCACTCGTTTGCCCGGCAACTCGCGCGCTGGGAAGAAGCCGGAGTCGCTGACACCGTGCGCGTTCCGGTCGAGCCATTTTCCACCTTCACCGCCCGCTGGGCAGAGGCGGCGGCCGACTCGAACGTGGATTTTGTTTACCTGTCGCACACGTTCTACAACTCCGGTTTTGTGGTGCCGGATATTCACGCGGCCGTGCGGGCGGTGGCGAACGCCGCCGCGCTGATCGCAGTCGACGGTTACCACAGCTTCATGGCCCAGCCGGTGGATTGGTCCGCCTCGGCGGATCGGGCGTTTTACCTGGCTGGCGGCTACAAGTACGCGATGGCCGGGGAGGGCGCCTGCTTCATGGCCTGTCCGCCTGGCTGGGGCGAGCGCCCGGTGAACACCGGCTGGTTTGCAGGGTTCGAGGAATTGTCGGGCGCCCAGCAGGGCGTTCCCTACGCACGCTCTGCCATGCGCTTTGCCGGCTCCACGTTCGACCCGACCGCGCTTTATCGATTCAACGCCGTGCAGCACTGGCTGCAAGATCAGGGCCTCACGCCGCGGCGGATCCGGCTGCATGTGGAAAGCCTGCAGCAGCAGTTTCTCGCCGCGTTACCGGTGGCCGGGTTGACGATGGACGAACTGATTCCGCCGCTACCGGCCAGCCGCGGCAATTTTTTGACCTTCCGCACGCCACGTGCCGCGGCGTTGCAGCAGGCGCTGTCGAAGGCGCAGGTGATGACGGATGTGCGAGGCGATCGGCTGCGCTTCGGCTTCGGCCTCTACCATGCGGGGTCGGACGTGGATGCCCTGATCCATCGGCTGGCCCGCTGTGTCTGAGTTACTCGGTGCGGCGCTCCGGAGCGGTTCGCACAGGTGCTTGCGCCTCGGCCGCACGCATCAGCTTTAACTGACGACGGATCATCGTCCAAGGCGAGTCGCTGCTGGCGGTTCTCGCCGTTGCCCGATGGTCTTGGCCGCGTGAGGCGAGCCTGACGGACCAGCCGGAGGCGGTGCTGATCACGACCACAGCGCGTTGCGCCTCCAGGCGTTGCACCGCGGCCATGACATCGTTGGCGCGTATGCCGATCCGGTCGGTCAGCGCGTCGACCAGCTCCCGCAATGGCTTGGGACAGCTCAACGAATCATCGGAATCGCGAAGCAGGCTGGCCTGAACCGCTCGCTCGATCGATTGGTCGAAGGATGACCTGGGCGCCGAACCCTTGTCCCAGACCTTTGGTTTACGGTCGTTGTCATCGCTTTTCACCGCGAGTCTCCCCTCTTTGGATGTCGGACATCGACATCACCATCGACGATGCTGTCGATGAATTCACAGTAGGGGGCCGGCGCTTAATCTTGCGTGAAAATTTGCTGTGATTACGCCCGATATTCAGCCGTGGGCGCCACCGTTCATCGGCCGCGGCGCGTCGGCGGTGAAGCCGGGGTGAACCACGGCTGCTGCCGGGTGGGATGAGCCCGGGGCCGGTACGGTCTACTGCCTGAATCAGACACAACCCCTCTTCAGGAGTGATCCGATGCGTTCTCTGTGCTTGATCTGGGCTGCTTGCCTCGCGGTTGTCGGTGCCGAGACCAGTGCGGTGGCGTCCGTCGCCCCGGAATTCACCCAAACCGAGCATCGCGATTGGATTAACAGCGCGCCGCTGACGCTAGATGATCTGTCCGACGGGCCGGCGATCATCGAGTTCTGGACCTTTGGGTGCATTAATTGCCGCCGATCGATCCCTTGGGTGAATTCCCTGCTGGATGACTACGCCGATGCCGGGCTCACCGTCGTTGGAATCCATACGCCGGAGTTCAACTACGAACGCTCACCGGATGAAGTCGCGCGCCGCTGTGAGGTGCTGGGTGTAGAGCATCCGGTGATGATCGACAACGATCACGCTTACTGGAATGCGATGGGCAACCGTTATTGGCCGGCTTTTTATCTGCTCGATGCGCGGGGTGTCATCCGTGGTCGGTTCATCGGCGAAACCCACGTCGGTGACCGGCAGGATCAGGCCGTGCGCGGCGCGCTGGATGCGCTGATCGCCGACCGTTAGCCCGTCCTCCTTGAGCGCCACTGGGTAATTTTTACGATTTCGTTACAGTCTCCCTTGGCCGACTATGGTCGCCGAACACGCCCGTCTGACTAAAGACGGGCGGTCATAAAAAAACAAAAGCTGGTGCGGCCTGCACAGTGCGGGCAGCGGGAGACAACATAATGAGCATGCATCGCGTTGTTGCGCTGGCGGCGACAGCTGTCCTGTGCGCGTGTGGGGGAAGTGGGGACGGCGGTTCATCGAGCGAGCCGGTCAACGCGTTAACCGGTGTCTTCGTCGATGCCCGGGTCGCCGGCCTGGAGGTCGAGGGTCCGTCCGGGCGGTCACAAACCGACGCGCTGGGGCGGTTCGACTACGCCGCTGACGACACGCTGCAATTTTTGATCGGCGACATCCTGCTGGGCGCCACGACCGGCGCCGCGATTGTCACGCCCATCCAGCTCGTGCCCGGCGCGACCGGCGAAGACCTGTTCGCCGACCCACCAGCGGTGCTGAATATCGTGCGCCTGATGTTGACCCTGGACGGCGATTTCGATGCCGCGAACGGGTTGCAGATCACTGCCCAGGCCCGCGCGGCAGGGCAGGCACGCGCGCTGAACTTTGCGCAGTCACATGCGGCCTTTGCCGCGGACGCCGATGTGTTGGCGTTTATTGATGCGGCCACCGGAAGCAACCGGAAGGCAGCGCGGACACTAGTGAGTGCCGAAGATGCCGCGGCGCATTTCGAGGCGACCCTGACCGACCTGGATGACGGTCAGGCCAACATGCCGCCGGTCGTCACAGTGGCATCACCTCGCCATATTGATGAAGGCGGCTCGGCCCGGCTGTCAGCACAGATCAGCGACGCTGACGGCAGCATCGCCGCGATTGCGTGGCAGCAAATCGGTGGACCGGACGTCGCCCTTGGGTCCGCGCATACGGCACGGCCCAGCCTGACGGCTCCCCAGGTCAACGCCGACACGAGTTTGCGCTTCCGCGTCACCGCGACCGACAACCAGGGCGCTCGCTCCTCCGCGGAGCTGGATGTGGTGATCCGCGATCTGCCGGGCAATCCACCCGTTAATACGCCTCCGGTAGCAGATGCCGGCAGCGATCAGATCGTTAGCGAAGGGCAAACGGTGCGGCTCGATGCCTCGGCCAGCGCCGACCCCGACGGCGTGCTGGCGGCCTACCGTTGGCGAGTCACCGGCAGCATGGATCTGACCCTGGACGGGGCGAATACCGCCCAGGCCAGTTTTGTTGCGCCCGAGACGACAACCCCGCTCACGCTGGATATCGAACTCACCGTCACCGATAACGCCGGCGCCTCGGCGAGCGATACGGTGACCATCACGGTCGAGCCGGTGAACGCGCCCCCGCTGGCCGACGCCGGCGCCAACCAGGCCGGTTTTGCGGGCCAGACGATCAGGCTGGATGGCTCCGCGAGCACCGATGCCGATGGTGTTATCCAGCAATACGCCTGGAGCGCGAACACGCAGGCCGTGACCATGATCGACGGTGACCGACCGGTTGCTGGATTCGTGGCGCCGGATGTCACGGCGACGACCACGGTGCGAGTCACCCTGGTCGTGACCGACAACGAAGGCGCCAGTGCCACCGATTCCCTGGACGTGATCATCGAACCGAATCGGCCGCCCGTGGCGGATGCCGGGGCAGACCAGTTCGCTGACGAGGGTTCGATGGTGGTGCTCAGCGCGGCTGGCAGCGACGATCCGGATGACGAGATCGCGGCCTACGCCTGGACGCAGATCGGCGGTCCTGGCGTCGAACTTTCGGGCGTGAGTTCTGCGGTGGCCGGATTGACCGCCCCGGAGGTCGATGCAGACACGGTGTTGCGGTTCGCCGTAACCGTCACCGATACGCGTGGTCGCTCGGCCACGGATGAGGTGAGCGTCACCGTTTATCCCATCATCGTTGGCAAGCTGCGTGTGGGCGCTGCCAAGGCATCTGTCGTACCGACGCAGGCGCATATCGATGGCGTTGAGGAGCCTCGCATCGGTGGCGCCACGCATTTGCAGAAATTCAATCTGGGTGGCTTCGGGATCGACCCCACGCAGAATCTGCCCGATCCGTTTGGCGCGCTGGGCGAGTCACTGACCGAGCCGGCGTCCGAGCGCTTGCACCTGGGCGATGCGGGCGAGGAGCACATCTGGATTCGCGCCATGGCCGTGGAAGAGCCGCAGGCCGACGGCAGCCTCACGCAGGTGTTGTTCCTGGTACTGGACGCCGTCGGCGCGGGCAACGTCATTCAGGAAGGCGTGCGTGACGCCGTGGCCGCCGCCAGCGGGATTGCACGCGACAACATCGTTTTCGGGCAGACGCACACCCACGCCGGGCCAGACCTGCAAGGTTTGTGGGGCGGTGTGCCACAGGACTGGATTCACACCGTGCTGTATCCGGCCGCGGCCGAGGTTGCGGTGCGTGCGCTGGGCGAGATGCAACCGGCAGAGCTGGAAATCAGCCATGGCGATATGGCGCAGTGGAACAACTACCGCCGCCCCCAGCGCATCGACCCGGAGCAGGATGCCGAAACGCGGGCAACCCTGCTCAAGGCTCGCGGCACGCGTAGCGGCGAGGTGCTGGCGAGCCTGTTGCAGTTCAATGCCCACCCCACATCGATTAACGAAGATCCCCGAGTGCCGCACCCGGATTTCATCCTGGGCGCCGTTGATCATCTGGAGTCGCGTTTCGGGGGCAGTGTTGCGCTGTACTTCAACGGCCCGATTGCCGATGCCTCAGCCTCGGGGCCAACCACGGGCAGCACGCCCTACGCTCGGGTTCGCAGCCGTGGGGCTGGCATGGCTACCGATGCCCTGGGTTTCGCGGTCGAGCGGGTCATCGACAGCGGTTTGGCGGTCCGGCACCAGACGGTGCTCCTGCCGGTGACCAATCCCTTGTTCGTCGCGGCCGGCGGTCTGGGTGCGTTCAATCGCTACTACGACTTCCTGCAACTGCCGGTGGCGCAGATTCCGGGTATCGGCCCGGAACTGGCTGCGGCGCTGACCACCCTGCCGCAGGCCACGCCGACGGCGCAGACGCTGGTGTCGCGCATCAGCCTCGGCGGTGATCAGGGCGGTCTGGACCTGGTCACGATTCCGGGCGAGGCGACCGGTAGCTTCGGTGCATTTATCCGCTCGCTGGCCGATCCGGAGGCCGCGGTCATGCTGCTGGGGTTAACGCAGAATTCCTTCGGCTACATCCTTCCGGAAGAGGAATTCAGCTACATCGACGCCAGCGGTGATACCGGGCTGGCCCTGCCGTACACGGGCTACGAAGAGTTCGTCTCGCTCGGCCCGCTGACCGCGCCGTTACTGCGCTCGCAGGGTTACATCCCACTGTTCGATGCCGAGGCCAGCGAGCATGTTCCGGACTACCTGGCCGCCTGTGCGGATGGGCCGACGGCCGAGGGATGCATCATTAACGTCATCGGCCATCGGATCGATTACGTGCAGCGCAGCCTGGCGCAAAGCTGTCTGGAGAATGGCGTGCCCGCCGAGTTCTGCGGCCTGCTGAACCCGGACACCCCACTGGATGCCGCCTGCCGTGACGCCGGTCTTCCGGATGGAATCTGCAGTGTCTTCGGCAGTGGCTCGGCGGGCGGTCCGGACGATACGGACCTGATCGGCGATGCCGTTAGTGCCGTGGTCGCCGGTTGTGATGTGCTCGATTCGGCGCATTGTCTGCTGCCGTTTCCCAGTGATCACTTCACCGTATCTGCGGCACAGGGCAGCCCGCAGGCCGCAGGCACCGGGCGCCGCGTGAACTTCAATGTGCTCGGCATGCCGCGCAATATCGCTGGCAAACCCATCGACCCCAGCGAGTGGAACCGCAATGACGGTTTTTCGCCAGGCCAGCTGATGGTGACCTTTGTCCCGAACCTGCTGAGCAACGCCGATGGAACGGTTCCTGGCGCGCCGCCGCTGACGGACATCCCGCAGTCGCTGGACCTGTTGCGCAGCTCGGTCGTCGTGCTGGACGCAGCGACGGGAGAGCCGCATCCGGTTTGGGCGGAGATTGATCTCAACGCCGGGCTGCTGCTGCCGGGGCAGGGCACGGAAAACCCGCTGGGCAAACAGGCCGCTCTGCTGATCCGGCCGGCCCGAAACTTCGAGGAAGGGCATCGTTACATCGTCGCGCTCAAGGATCTGCCGGCGCAGGACGGCGGCCTCATCACCGCGCAACCCGCCTTCGCAACCTGCCGCGACGAACGTGAGACGGCGTTGCCGCCGGTGGCCGAGCGTTGCCAACAGTTGCAGCGCGATGTGTTTCCGGTGCTGGCCGAGGCGGGCATCGGGGTACGTGGCAACGCGCGGCTGTACCTGGCCTGGGATTTCACTGTCGCCAGCGCCCAGAACAACATGAGCCGCCTGCAGCACATGCGGGACGATGCGTTCGGCAACTACCTCGGTCAGATCGAGGATGCCGACGGCAACATCCTCGAACTCGGCGTGTCGCCACGTTTCACGGTGGATCGCATCACCGAACTGCCTTACGGCGACAACGGTTCGCGCCGCATCGCCAAGCGCATCGAAGGCACGATCACCGTGCCCAGTTATGTGGCTCCTTCCGATCCGGCACCGATCGACAATCTGGCGCTGGATCTGGAAGCGCTTTGCACCGGATTGCCGCTGGCGCCCCTGGCCTCGGGTTGTGCAGAGCTGCTGGGCACCGCGCTGGATATACCGGACGGCGGGAGCCTGCCGCCGAACCGCTTGTTCTACAACGTGCTCGACGGCCTGAACCCGGCTGATCCGGCCAGCCTGCGCTACGGCGATGGCCTGCCGGATTCCACCGGCACGATGACGACGCGGTTCACCTGCCAGATTCCGCTGGATGCGTCCCCGCAGTCACCCGCACGCGCCGGCATCTACGGACATGGGCTGCTCGACGGCCATCAGGCGGTCACCTACGACCGGGTGCCGGAGTTCTCGTCGGATCACAATTTCCTGTTCTGCGGCGTCGACCTGTTCGGCTTCTCCACCGGTGATTTGGTCAATGTGATCAGCGCGCTCGTGGATTTGTCGAACTTTCCCGTCGTGCCCGATGCGTCGCAGCAGGGGTTGCTGAACTTCATGTTCCTCGCCCGGGCGCTGCGGCATCCGAACGGATTTGCGGCGCATCCGGCGTTCCAGTCCGCAGGCGAGCCTGTGTTCTCCAATACCGAGATTTTTTACGACGGCAACTCGCAGGGCGGCATTAGCGGCGGTCCCGTCATCGCCTTGTCCAAGGACGTGAATCGCGGCGTGCTCGGCGTGGTCGGGATGAACTACTCCACACTGCTCAGACGCAGCGTGGATTTCGACAAGGCTTATGAATTCGACGGCCTGCCACCGTACGCGCTGCCGCTTTATCTGTCGTATCCCGACGATCTGGATCGCGACCTGGGTTTTGCGCTGATCCAGATGCTGTGGGATCGCAGCGAAAACAACGGCTACGCACATCACATCATCGATAACCGCGCGTTGAACGGGCCGGACAACCAGGTATTGCTGCACCCGGCTTTCGCCGATCATCAGGTTACCCATTGGAGCGCACAGGTCATGGCACGCACGGCCGGGGTCGATGTCGCGGACCTTTACTACCGGCGACCTGGCGAGGGCGCCAACCACGAGTTCTCGTCGCGAGAGGCGTTTTTCGCCGCCCGTGATCCCGATGTCGCGGCGTTCTGGCAGTTGCCGCTGGTCGGCCGCGACGCCGGGCCGGCCTACGACGCACTGGATTGCGTCCAGGACGATTGCCGAACCACGACCTCGGCGCTCATCGAGTTTGATGCCGGCATGACGGCGACTCCGCCCGTGGGCAACGTGCCGCCGCGTGGCGATGATTTCGACCCGCACCAGTACCCGCGCGGCACGGCTTTCGGCATGTGCCAGAAATCGCATTTCCTGCACCCGCAGGGTCGGGTCATCGATGTCGACAACAACCGGCGGGTGGACAGCGCCGCGCAGTGCCCGCCGGTGCGGCCGGTTCCGCCGGGGCAAGCCGCCTATGGCGGCTCCACCCCGCCCGATGGCGGCGTGTCGGGCGCGGTGCAAGACACGCTGGATCAGCTCGGGAACTACTGCGCCAGCCTGGAAGGCCCGGACGCGCTGTGCGCCAGCTTTGAAGGGCTGACGCAAACGCTGGGATCGGCGGCCGATGAGGTGCTCGATATGCTGGCCTCGCAATGCGCGGCGCTGCTGTCCGGCAGCCCGGCCTGCGACTATCTCTCGCCCGTCACCCCGGCCGGAGACGGTGTCGCCCGCGCCGGCGCGGCGGTCATGGATGCGAGCTGGCATATGGGGCCATCGGCAGGCCAGTTCGCCGCAACGGGTGCCGGCATTGATGGCGGGCGCGGCTTCGATCCGTACCTGCATTCCACCCGCAAGGTCGGGTCAGACACCCTGGCGGATCGGATCACGACCCGTGCGCTGATCGTCGAAGGAGCCAACGGCAAGCGCGTCGCGGTGGCGAGCAACGATCTCTACCTGCCCAACGACCTGCTGCGCCGGCGTCTCGTCCAGCTACTCCAGGAGCATGACGCCACGGCAATCGCCGAAGGGCGCGAGCCGCTGGGCATCGCCGAAGCCAACCTGGCGATGACGGTCTCGCACAGTCATGCATCGCCGTTTTATTCCACGCCGGCGGTCGGTACCTGGATTTTCCAGGATGTGTTCGACATCCGTTTCTACGATTACATGGCCACGCAAATGCGCGACGCCATCGTGGCCGCCGCGGCCGACATGCGGCCGGTGAGCATGGGCGGTACGGCGATTTATGCGAACGACATTCGCGGGCATACCTACGGCCCGAAGGTGTCGCAGGAACAGCGCACGCCGAACACACCGGCAGGGCAGCCCTACGACTACACCTCGCGGCAGATGTACGTGCTGCGATTCGACGATCTGGCCACCGGCAGCAACTACGCGAACTGGGTCGTGCTGGGCATCCATCCGGAATGGGTCTGGGGTGAAGAGGTGATCTCCGGCGACGTGACACACGCCACCATGCGTCTGCTCGACCGCGAGACCGGTGCCATCAACCTGATGTCGCAGTCCGAGACCGGCACCTCCGGCCCGCACAAGGATGAGCGCGCCCATCGCGGCGAAGAGCGTCATGAGTTCCAGGAAGCCGCCTTTGCCGGTGCCCATCGCGCCGCGCGCCTGGCCGCTGACAATGTGCATCAGGCACTCGGTAACATCGCGGCCAACCAGCCCTGGGATGCCCACCAGCACGCCACGCTGCGGGACGATTTCGTCGTTGATTTCGCCTACCGGCGCTATGCGCCACCGGTCACCCGGCCGATACCGGGGGTGTCCAACTGCAACTCCGATCGCCTGTTCTACGAGGCCAATCCCGGCATCCCGGTGCTGGGCTTCCCGGACTGCGAGCACGTGGCCGATGATGTCGAAGGTGGTCTGGAGACGGTCGACGGCACCCTGATCGAACCGTTCGAGGCGGTGGTCGGTGACATCTTCCCCAGCCTGCCGGAGACCTACGCCGACGTGCGCGCGCGCATTGGTGAGATCACCGGCGGGATGGTGGACCAACTCGTGGAATTGGGTGTGCCCGTGCCGATCAGCTACAGCGCGACCACCCTGGGTCTGGTGTCGGAGCAGGCGACCGTGCCGATCCAGGTGTTCAAGCTCGGTGATGTGGGCGTCACCTTCTGCCCTTGCGAGCAGTTTACCGACCCTGCATTGAACGTGATCAGCCGGCTGAATCGGGTGGCCGGGGACATCCACACCGGGTGGGACTGGGACCTGGGCTACGCGGCCGACAATCCGCTGCGCAACCCTGCTAATAACGGCGATTTCGTGCATGGAGCCGACGAGGTCGGCTGCGCCGTCAACGGCGACACCGTGACCTGCCCGCATCCGAGCCGCGATGACGGCAGTCTGCTGACGACCTCGCTGGAAGCCTTCGAGCGCATGAAGGCCCAGATTCACAACGATGCTGCCGGCTGGGAAGCGCTCAGCTACGGCCTGCATGCCGAGGCGGAGCCGCTGGACCCGGCGCAGATCAAGGGCAATTTCACGCACGAGGAATTCCCCGACGCCGGGTTTGGCCTGGTGATTCCCGTCGGCATGGCGAATGACTATTGGGGCTATATGCCGGCCTACCGCGAGTACCGCGCGCATGACCACTACCGCAAGGCACTCGCAGCCCTGGGGCCGCACGGGGCCGACTTCCTCAACACGCGTCTGGCGCGCCTGGCGGCCAGCCTCAATGGCGGTCCGGGCATGCCTGGCTCGGTACTCGATACCGTGTACACCGTCGAATCGCTGCGCGCTGAAGCGCTGGCACGGGGCCTCGGCGAGATCGGCCGGGGTCTTCGCAGCGCCTACGATCTGACCCAGCCTGCCGATGGCGGCGAAGCCCGCATCGTGACCGAACCGGCCGCGATCGAACGCTTCGACGCCGCAACCGTGCAATGGGTCGGTGGCGCCACCTGGCTCGGCATGCCGACCGTGATCGTCCAGCGGCTCGAGAACGGCGAGTGGATCACCGTGGGAGATCAACGCGGCGAGGTTCCGATTCATGTCGATTTTCTGGGTGGCACACCGGTCTCCGGCAGCGGCGACTTCCAGGGGGTGGTGATCCCCGATCCGGAGGACTACGCGGCTTGGCGCGCGGGCCAGTTCGAGTGGGTTTGGACCGCGGCCTTCGAAGCCTTTGTTTCGGATGTTCCGGTCACCGATGTCGACACGCCCCTGCGACCGGAGGCGCCATACGCCACGCCACTGGGCCTGTACCGCTTCGTCATCGACGGTCGGCGTCAGACAAGTACCGGGCCGACCAGCTATTCGCTCGTCAGCGCCGCCTTCGAGGTGAGCCCATGGGGTGGGGTCACGGTCGAGGCCCCGGTCCGGTCCGGTTCCGTGTTGGAGTTCGGACTGGGCCCGGTGACGCGGCACACGCAGTTCCAATCCGGGGCTAACACCCGCTCACCGACCGATGCCTTCGGCGAGCGTGTCGTCGGGCCGATCGACTATCCGGACAGCTGGTCCTCGGTGCTGGCCGGCGACGAGGCGCTGATTCCCTGGGTTCGCAACGAACGAAACCTGCACCGCTACGCCAATGGTGTCGAGGTGCAGTATTGCCATCGCTGCACATTCCGTCCCTGGGCGGATACCGGGCAGGCCCAGTCCGTGACGGTGTCGGTGGTGACCAGCGATCAGTCCGTCCAGACCCGCGACGCCAGCAGTCAGGACGGCCTGACATGGCAGCTGCCGATTGGCGGCGCGGATGCCTATATCGTGGCCGGTGGCATCCGCGATGCGTTCGGCAACACCAACCGACAATGCGTGGATCTGATCGGGCAGCAGTGTGATCAGCGAGCCGCGAGCGGCGGCATCGCCGTGTCGCGGTAGCGCATCAGGTGCGGTCCCCGTGGCGGGCGGCCGGCGGGGAGGCGTGGTCCGCCGCCAGATGCGCCCCCGCTGGCGTAGCCCAGGGATGCCTCCGTCAGTCTGAGCGGCACCGCCGCTCGACGGCGGACCGGCGGTTGTCATCGAACCGTCATCTGATTGAAGGACTGGCGAACTACCCTGTGGGCTTTGGCGACCATGGGCGCGCGCCGTTCGCGTGCGTGGCCTTCAACACTCTCTGGGGAATGCAATGCACGCAATCACAACAGTTGATATGCGGCGGCGAGAGCTGCTGCGTTATGTCTTCTATACGGGCGCTGCCGTAAGCGCCGCGCCGCTACTCACGGCCTGTGGTCAGAGCGAGTCGCTAGGCGGCACCGCGCCGGGTGCCGGCGGTGAGCCGGGAGGCGGAACCGGTGGCGCCACGCCCATGGGCGAGTTGACGATTCCCAGCGGCCCGCTGGCGCATATCGGCGACATTCTCGCCGCGAACGCGGACGATCTGTTACTCCCTGATGGGTTCACCTCGCGCATCGTCGCCCGTGCGGGCGCGCCCGCCGTGGTCGGTAGTGGTTACACCTGGCACAACTTTCCGGATGGTGGCGCCACCTATCTGCGCGATAACGGCGGCTGGATTTACACCTCGAACAGCGAGACCCTGGGTGTACCGCTGGGTGGGGTCGGCACGCTGGTGTTCGATCCGGACGGCACGCTGGTCGACAGCTACCAGATTCTGTCGGGCACCACGCAGAATTGCGCAGGCGGCAAGACACCGTGGGACACCTGGGTCTCCTGCGAGGAAACCAGCGACGGTCTCTGCTGGGAATGTGATCCATACAACCCGGGCCAGGGCATTGCCAAGCCATCGCTTGGCCTGTTCGCCCACGAAGCCATTGCAGTGGATCAACGTCACGGCATCGTGTACCTCACCGAGGACTCCGGCTCCGGCCGCTTTTATCGTTGGGTCGCCGACCCGGCGGATATCGACCCGGCAACCGGACGCATGGCCTTCGAGCAAGGCACGTTGCAGTGCATGAACGTCGCAGGCTACGAGGACGGCGGCTATGAAGCGGATGATGCCGCGCTACGGGAACTCAAGGCCGTAAGCTGGGTTGATGCGCTCAACCCGGACCAGCCCCAGGGTGACAACCGCGGGCCTGGCACGGTGTTCCAAGGTGGCGAAGGCCTGTGGTTCTACGAATTGCCCGAATCGGTTCGGACCACGCCGACGGGTGGTTCGGCCCCGACCCGCGGGCTGGTGTTCTTCACGACCAAGGGCGACAACCGTGTCTGGGCATTCGATGTCGAAAACCAACTCGTTGAACTGATCTTCGACAACAGCCAGATCGACCCCGGTTTCTCCGATGTCGACAACCTCACCGTCAGCCCTGCTGGTGACATCCTCGTGGCCGAGGACAATCCGGATACTGGCGTGATTCGCATCATGGTGGTTATTCCCAACCAGCCGGCCAAGGTCCTCGTCCAGCTGGGCGACACCCACACCGGCTCCGAGATATGCGGCCCGGCGTTCTCGCCCGATGGGTCACGTTTGTACTTCAGTTCGCAGCGTGCGGCCGGGGCGGGCGGCCTCGGGCAGACGTTCGAAGTCACGATTCCGCAGGC